>JBJFDE010000225.1:0-1901 GCA_051889855.1 Candidatus Cryptobacteroides sp.
ATAATGCAGAAACCGCTGAGAACTATAAGAAAAGGTCGTCAAGTACTACTTGAGATTGAACGACGTTGCTGTACATATTTCTTTTTACTCCGTATGTCGTTATCATCGTCAGATGAAGTGCTTTCCGAGTCTTTGTCTCATCCCTGAAGACCTGTATCTTGTTGCGAAGACTTTTGTCATATTCGCTGTCGATGGTGAACTCGTTGATTGAGTATTTCATCTCACATAAGTTGATGACGCGGTCCCTCCTGTCAATCAGAAGGTCTATCTGGGCTCCTCGTTTGCCTTCCTCACCTTTGCTAAACCAGGCAGAAGTCTCGCATTGTACGGCATAGATACCGATACTCCTGCGAATCTGCTCCAGATGATGAAGGCAGAGCTGCTCAAATGTATAACCGGCCCAACTCCTGCGTAAGGGCAGGTCGGTGCTGTTGCTCCAGAAATGCTCATCACGTCCATAATTGTCCTTTATGTACGAGAAGTAGAACATAGTGTAGAAATCGGCCAACTGGTAGATGGTATCGCGCTTCTTGTTGCCAAAATAGTTGTACGGGCGTATGAATTCGTTGTCAACCAGGTTCGTCAGTACCTTCCCGAAGTCACCGTTGTCAGAGATACCTGTTTCCTTCACGAGCTCTTTCCTGGTCATTCCCATACGTTTGCGGGCAAGTGCGTCAACTACGGCAATATATGTGTCGGCATTCTTGAAAAGGGTGTTGTACAGATGATCGAATTCATCCCAAAGCAATCCCCTCTCTTTGAAAAACATCATATCGATATTTTTTGCAAGTGTCCACCGGGGATTCATCTGCTTCAGGTAAAACGGTATGCCGCCCATTATCATATAACACTCCGCGATATCATATCTGGTCAGTTCGAATCCGCGGGACTTCAGATACTCCTCAGTCTCTTTCAATGTGAACGGTCTAAGGAACATACGTGTCGCAGATCTGTTGAACAGCCCTCCTTTGTCTCCAAGGAGTTTGTCGGTCATCCACGAAGTAGCGCTTCCGCAAGCCACAAGGACGATATTGTCCTCAGCGGAAGCCCAGCCGTTCCAGAACGACTCCATAGCCGAAACAAAGTCGGAGCCCTCTGTATCCAGCCACGGCACCTCGTCTATGAAAACAACTTTCTTTTCCGATTTGACGGTGCGCAGATAAGTCTTCAGCATATCAAATGCCTTGTACCAGTTCTCTGGAACGAAGACGGCCTCTCCAGAGTAGTCTTCAAGAGAGGCTGCAAAGCGTTCCAGCTGTGTCTCGGTGTTTTTGTTGAACACTCCGGTATGTTTGAACGCATACGTGTTGTCAAAGAACCTGTTGATGAGGAATGTTTTCCCCACACGCCTTCTTCCATATACGATGACCATTTCGGATTCACCTGACTTCATTACGTCATCAAGCAAATCCCATTCGTATTGTCGTCCAACCAATATCTGTTCCATCTTTGTAGCAGTTTTGTTGTTACAAAGATAGTCAAATTTCTTCCCATTCCATCATTATCTCAATAAAAATTTAGACATAATGATGAAATCACCCCACAAAATTTATCATTATCTCTAATTTTTAGGGTAGATAATGACCGGAATGCTATTAAATCTTGAAAACCTTGGTGATTGAGCCCCCTGATAACCCTTTCCAGCTCTTTGTATAATTTATATGCCACGAAGCGGATGCAGATCTGTGCCTCTATACGCATCTCAGTGAAGTGGAACATAGGACGCATCTCAAGGGTTCCTTTGCCTATGCGGAAATCCCGTTCAAAGATCCACAGTCCATGGTATTGTGCTATGACATCAACGGCAGGAACCTGAAATTCAATATTTCAGCATTAAAAAAACCGATTGTCGAAAGAAACACTTTTTCGGTCAAATAAAGAAAATCAGTCATAAACAGAAT
>JBJFDE010000226.1:0-1901 GCA_051889855.1 Candidatus Cryptobacteroides sp.
GCCGGTCGTCAAACTTCTTTACAAGTTCGGGGCTTTCAAGCACGGCAGGAGATATCGTTTCTTCTATATCCCTGTATTCCGTCGCTGCTCCTGTTTTACATTGCTGGAAAAGGTGGTTGACTCCGTCGATGCTTTCAATCAGGTTCTTAGGGTTTGACGTCAGACCATTGCTGAGAGCAGACAGATTGCTTTCATGCTCAACTTGGGTGTCTTTCGTACCGTTAAGAGCGAGAACTGGACAACTTATGTTTCCTAGCACAGGACGCATATCCAATTTAAGGAAACTGATTATATATGGCATTTGAATCTGTGCCACTACAGCCCAATAATTCTGCATCAACATTTCGGGAACGTCATAGTCATCCGGATCAGGCATTCTGCCTCCGTTCATCCTTACATCAAATGCCTTTTCAAGCATTTTGCAGTATGAATCAAGCTGTTCGTTTTTGAATCCTGATCCGTGAAGCGCAACTCTGTTCTGCCAAACGAGAGTTTCCGCTCCGGAAACCACCATTCCGGCAAGTGAGACGATGAAATCTGCTTTCTGCTCAGATGCAAGCATCAATGCTATAGTACCGCCTTCGCTATGGCCTATAACTCCAACTTTCTCAAATCGTGTCCTGAGCATCTCAATACCTGCAAGGGCGTCGTTCTTGAAATCTTCAGTCGTGCAGTCGTAGATGTTTCCTTTGTAACCGCTGAATCCTCTGTCATCATATCTCAATGTTGCGATACCGGCTCTTGCAAAGGCATCGGCAATGACAGCAAAAGGCTTATGTTCGAATAGCTCTTCGTCACGGTTCTGCTGGCCGCTGCCAGTTACCATTATAAGGACAGGCGTTGAACGTGAATAGCCCTCAGGAAGTACGAGAGTTCCATTCAGGGCGACTTCTCCATTCATGAACGTGACTTCCTCTGTGGCATATGGGAACGGTTCCTGAGGTGTCTGCGGGCGCTTCGGCTTATCCTCTCCAGGCGTAAGAGTCAAAGGCAGAGACATACCAGCCTGCTTGAAGGTTCCAGCTATATGCTGAACCATGTATATACCTTCATAGTTGGCTGCTATTGATGGTATCTTAATCTTAATTCCTCCAAGACTATTCCTTTCAACCTGAATTGGAATTCCTTTCGCCCCCTGATCCGGCGAGTCCATTGTAGGATTGTCACCATCCAGATGAAATACAATAGAGAGTTTAGTGCCTCGTATATCAAGTTTGCCGGACCATGTACCGGTCTGTGCATTAGCTTGAAATGAAAACAGCACAATAGCGGCGAATATGGTCAAGATTCGTTTCATATTTTTGATAATTATCATATATGAATATTAAAATATGTTATCAATCAGCAAGTTAACGGATAAAATTTACTACGGCAAAGACCAGATGGCAAATCCAATAGTCAGGATGACCGCCGGGATGTTCTTCCGGTCTGCCGCATATAGGATGAGTGCCAGACAAGGAGGAACGGTCTGAAGCAGTATAGCCTACGGAGCGATTATGCCACAGTAGTAAGCAGCCCAACCCGCATAATATGTAAGAATACAGAGTATCGGGAGAATTACGAGCGGAGAAAGACGGACTTTACCTGCGTCTTTGTTTATCAGTACGCAGAGACAAGCGATGGCAAGAAATTGAAGGGCCGATGCAGCTGCATCCACAACCGGAGTGGCCGACTCTGTCCTCAAGATGTCATTCGGTGCCGGCACGAATGCCCAAACGATGGTGGGAATCATAACTGCGAGGAAAATGACTGCTGCCCAGATATCAAAGCCGAACTTATAGTGTTTGAAAATAATCATTCCTGTGAATTTCAATTGAATCGATTTCAAAGATAGGTATAATTTGGGACACCGAAGAAAGTCTGGAAACCAAAATATGAGTTGGTCCACACACATACAGCCC
>JBJFDE010000227.1:0-1900 GCA_051889855.1 Candidatus Cryptobacteroides sp.
TGGTAGAATGACTTCGGTCCAATCTTGAATTTCAGGTTCTCCATCCTTTCCCAGATGGCGTCCTCTCCCTTGAAGAGAATGCATTCCTGGTCGGAAATCGAGTCGTTCAACTTACTGTTAATTACGTAGTAAAGCGATTTTATTTCCGGGAATGCTTCAGATATGGTCGAGAGGAAAGAGTCCATTAGTGAGTGGTCCTCATAAGCAAATACAACAGTCAGCATAATGTCCCCGGCAGTGTTGCTCCTGACTACCATATTGCGGAGGAAACCTGTATTTTCCCTGATGTTGTAGAACTCCAGCCCGTGCTTCAGGGCATATTCCTTCATAAAGAGCCTGATTTTGTTCGATGGCTCCTTCTGAAGCCAGCAATGCTTGATATCCAGCACTTTGTCAAAGAATCTGCCTACATGGAAGCCCAGCCCGCAGCGTTCTTCGTGACTGAGGCTTTCCGGATCCTCATCCCCATATATCCAACGCTTGGAAGAGAAGGTGAATTCCAGCTTGTTGCGGTAGTACCTGATGTTGTCGGAAGGGATGATAGGGGAGATTTCTGGAATGCTGAGATGGCCAATTCTCACAAGCTGGTCATAGACCTGCTGCTGTTTAGCCTTTAACTGCAACTCGTATGGAAGATGCTGCCACTTGCAGCCTCCGCAAATCCCGAAATGCTCGCAAAATGGCTCCATTCTCTGTTCGGAAGGCTTTATAATTGAGGTAATTACGCCTTCCATATAATTCTTTTTCTTCTTGATTACCTTGATATTCACAACATCTCCCGGCACAGCGTATTCGACGAACAGCACGACGCCATCGACTCTCGCTATGGCCTTTCCCTCAGCTGCAATTCCCTCAATCAGGACGTTTTCAAGTATAATGTCTGTCTTTTTCTTTCTCATTGTTGTTCAGGGATTTGTTTTCCCGTACAAGACCATCAGCAGGCCTTGCGTGACAGTACTGCCTGCGACACGTTTATCATAAAGTCACCCATAGCCTCAAGCTCAGCAATAATATCGAGGAAATAGTTGAGTGACTGGTAGTTGCCTGTCTGCTGCTCTATTTGTGCAATGCCCTCGTTCCTGAGTCTGTTGCGGGTTTCATTGATTTCATCCTCGGCGGAGTAGGCGTTCTTGATATCCTTCAAGTCACCTGATACCGCTGACTTGAGATTATCGACCATCACGTCGTAGGCCTTCATTACCGTGTCAATCATCAAGTTGATATTTGCTACGGCTTTTTCGTCGAATTTTCTGTTGTGAACCCTTTCTCGTTCAAGAATACGGCTTATGTTCTCCCCGCTGTCACCGAGGCTCTCAAGTTCGCCTATGACCCTGTACAGAATTTTTACCTGGGAGGCTTCCTCATCCGTAAGTGGCTCTGTAGTAAGGCCGTTCAGGAACTCGGCTATCTGATATTCAAGCTTGTCCGACAATTCTTCCAGTTGTACAAGAGCCATTCTGTGCTCTTCGAATTTGTCGGGGTCTCCCTCATTGAGGGCTAGCTTGACGTTCTGGAATCCGCTCCTCAGTTCCTCACCGAATTCGGCAATTTCCTTGAATGCCTGTCCGATGGCAACAGCAGGGGAGCTGAAATGCCTGGCTGATATGAACTTCAGGCGGGATTCCTCACCGGCGGAGCCTTCCTGGTTCTTTACTAGTAACGTCATCAGTCTTTCAAGAGACTTGGTGAACCAGGCCAGCACACAGGTGTTCAGGAGGTTGAACATCGTATGGAAAATCGCTATTCCATAGACTCCCGAGAGGATTGACCTATGGTCCGAGCAGATTGCTCCAAGATATGGATTATCAAGTCCCAGTCCAGTGGTCATCAATCCGATAAGTTTAAGGAATGGCTTGAAAATCAAAAGAATAAGTATTGCTCCAATGATATTGAACAATGT
>JBJFDE010000228.1:0-102 GCA_051889855.1 Candidatus Cryptobacteroides sp.
CCCATCAGCGCTTTCCGCTGCGGGGTGCCGTTTCCTGTCCGGACTTTCCTCTGTATTATATACAGCGACAGAACCGTCCCACCTATGTCGCTTGAAGTTGAT
>JBJFDE010000228.1:202-1899 GCA_051889855.1 Candidatus Cryptobacteroides sp.
GGTGATTTCTGCGTTATCGGCTTTGCCAGTGTCCTCACAACCAAAAGGTTGCTGCGGTACTGTCTTCATCCGATGCCTTGAAATCCCTCATCACCTTCAACCTCATTGTCTCGTAATAAATCTGATGGTGATTTCTGCGTTATCGGCTTTGCCAGTGTCCTCACAACCAAAAGGTTGCTGCTGTACTGTCTATTTATACCCTAATTCACGCTCGCGCTTGTCGTTGCGCGCATTGACCCTGGCAACCTCCTTCTCGAGGGCTGGAGTAATGTCAACACACTTCTTATGGCACTGCATAGACTTTGAATACATCCTTCCAACACAGAAATTGCTGTGCTCACATGCACTGCAATGATTCTTGTCAGCCTTCATCTTATTCACGAAGTCAGTATCCTCCAGCACGGCACGTCCCATCTGCAAAAGAGGGAATCCCTCCTCCATAATCTTGTCAGCATCAGCACGGCTTGTGACACCTCCTACATAGATGAAAGGGAAATCCGGCATTGCAGCCTGGAACTTCTTTGCATCCTCAAGGAAGAAAAGGTGCTTGAAAGGAACTGTCGGAGCCACAATCCTGCCACCAAGAAGAACACCGGCCTTGAGCCACCACTGCTTCCACGGAAAATAGTGGACGATGGTCTTTACTGGGAACTCACCCCTCATGACATACATAGGCTGCCTGCTCACAAAACCACCGGAAAGCGTAATCGCCTCAATACCAAGATTTCTCAACTCCTTTGCCACCTCGATGAGCTCATCAGTCTCCTGACCGCCCTTGAAACCATCCCTGGTGTTGAGCTTGGCAGTAAGTGCAATCTTGCCTTTTCCAGCCTTCACGACCTCGCTGATGCACATCCTCATGAACCTCATCCTGTTCTCAAGACTGCCACCGAACTCATCCTTGCGGTGGTTGGTATATGGAGAAAGGAACTGGGAAATCAGATATCCATGTCCGGCATGAACCTCCACGGCATCGAAACCAGCCTCAATGCAAAGCTTTGTTGCCTCACCGAAAGACTTTGCAACAAACTCAATGTCTTCCCTTGTCATCTTTCTGTAGAAAGTCGGCGAGTAGAGATTGAATCCGTTGATGGCTCCGATTGGAGTGCAGTGGCATGTGCTTCTGTGAGTCATGTTACCGCAATGCCCGAGCTGGATGCTTGCCTTCGCACCCTCGGCATGGATTGCGTCAGTGAGTTTCTTCAACTCAGGAACCACTTCCGGACGAAGCCAAAGCTGGCTGTCAAAGGAGATACCGCTTTCACAAACAGCAGCATAGGCAACGGTAGTCATACCTATTCCTCCTCTTGCGACGGCAGTGTGGTAGTCAAAAAGTTCCTGTGTCGGCTTGTTGTTCTTGCACATCGCTTCGAATGCTGCGGAACGTATCGTCCTGTTCCTCAGGGTGACAGGACCAAGCTGATAAGGTGTAAACAATTCGTTCATATACACATTTTTCTTTTACCAAATAAACGGAATCAGGTTCTTTTTATGGAGAGCCTTGTATTCCTCACCAAATTCCTGTTCATATTTCTTGGTGAGCGATTTCGCCCTCGGACCAAGGTTTGCAAACGTCCAGATTGCGAACAGAAGCCCTGCCGGAGACCAGGTCAGTATTGCATAACCCACCCATTCAGTAAGCTCACCGAAATAATTGGCAGAAGTAACATATTTATATAATCCTTTGCGTGGAATAT
>JBJFDE010000229.1:0-6824 GCA_051889855.1 Candidatus Cryptobacteroides sp.
AAAAAATGTACACCATTGAAGGAATATGATACCATACCTTTGCAAGCGTACCACAGACACTAAAACACAATAAAATATGGATATCGCAAAAAGAAACGAGAATAATCCAATTCTCAGACCATCTGATTTGAAAGCGTGCATTCCCGGCATGGAAATCACATGCCTCCTGAACCCGGGAGTGTTCAAGATGAACGGCAAGACATGGCTTCTTCTGCGTGTTGCCGAAAGACCAGTGCAGCAGGAACGCAAGATCAGTTTTCCTATTTATAATGACAAAGGGGAAATCGAGGTTCTTACCTTTGACAAAAACGATCCTTCACTTGATGCTTCCGATGCACGCGTAATCAATTACAAAGGTCAGAACTATCTTACCACTCTTTCATACCTCCGCCCGGTGTGCAGTGATGATGACGTCCATTTCTATGAAGATCCTGAAATCAAGCCAATCTTCGGAGCAGGCTTCCAGGAATCATTCGGCATCGAGGACTGCCGCGTTGCTACTACTGAGGACGGATTCTTCCTCACCTTTACTGAAGTATCTCCAGTCGCTGTCGGAGTCGGCCTTATTGAAACAAAAGATTTCAAGACCATTACACGTCATGGAATGATTTTCCCTCCTCACAATAAGGACTGCGCATTGTTTGAGGAAAAAATCGGTGATAAATATTATGCATTCCACAGACCAAGCAGCCCTGAGCTCGGCGGAAACTATATTTGGGTGGCAGAGTCTCCTGACCGAATCCACTGGGGAAAACATGTTTGCATAGCAACAACTCGCCCCGGCAAATGGGATTGTACCCGTGTCGGTGCCGGAGCAGCACCTATCAGGACATCGGAAGGCTGGCTTGAAATCTACCATGGAGCCAATGCTGAGAACCGTTATTGCCTTGGTGCCCTTCTTCTTGATTTGAACGACCCGACAAAAGTGATTGCACGCAGCGAGGAACCTATCATGGAGCCAATTGCTGACTACGAGAAAACAGGTTTCTTCGGCAACGTTGTCTTTACCAATGGCCAGTATCTCATCGATGATGACACAATCCGCATTTTCTATGGTGCATCTGACGAGGTAATCTGCAGTGCAGAGTTCTCTATCAAGGAAATTCTTGCAAGCCTTAAGAAATAGTGCCATGAAAGGAATGGGTGAAATCAAATTCTTTCTTTCACAGCCAAAGGCTGTGAAGACACTCCTGATAACCAACCTGCTCTTTGCAATGGTTCTTCCGATTGTGGAGATTTTTGCAGGAGCATACATAATGCGAAATACCGGTGCAGCATCGATGGTGATAGTATATCAGCTTTGCATGTACATTGGTGTCGCTCTGTCAGCTGTGGTGAACGGACTGCTTCTGAAGAAAATCAATGTGAAGGTACTCTACAGCTTCGGTATCCTTTTTTCAGCTGTCGCACTCATGATAATGATGTTCATCAAGAATGTGAATACCACCATGATATGCGGAACCGGATTCCTTCTCGGACTCACAACCGGATTCTTCTGGACAAACCGTTATCTTCTTACTCTTTATTCAACCAATGACGAGGGCAGAAACTATTTTTTCGGTTTTGAATCATTCTTTTTCTCTTTCTGGAATATTGTGATTCCTGTAGCCGTCGGTGCCCTCCTTGCGAATATTGAAGGAACGGAAATATTCGGTCACACTATGAATATTCAGAATGGATACCAGATTGTCACAGTCTGTGCTGTCATCATTTCAACATTGGCTTGTGCAGCCCTTTCGAGGGGCGATTTCAAGCAGCCTGAGGGCAAGAACTTCTTCCATGTAAAATTCCATAAATTGTGGAATGAGATGCTCTCTCTGGCTTCGCTCAAAGGAATGGTCCAGGGCTTCCTTGTGACAGCTCCCTCCATCCTCATCCTTAAGTTTATCGGTGGAGAAGGCGAATTGGGACTTATTCAGGGTATAGGCGGAGCCCTGACCGCAGTAATTGTCTATATTCTCGGTCGTGTGGCAAAACCTCAGCACAGAATGCTGATCTTCGGAACCGGACTCTTTGTCTTTTTTGCAGGATGCCTTGCAAACAGCATTCTCTTCTCGGCAGCAGGTGCTTACATATTCATTGTTTGCAAGATATTCTTCCAGCCAATCCATGACCTTGCGTATTTCCCGACTATGATGAAGACTATAGACGCTGTATCTCTCATCGAAAAAAGAGACGGATATACCTACATTCTTTCTCATGAACTCGGACTCTTTGCCGGAAGAGCACTCGGTATGCTTCTGTTCATTGTGATTGCAGCTGTTTTCTCTGAAGATTCGGCATTGCGTTATGCCCTGCTCATCGTAGGAGCGTTGCAGCTTTTGTCCCTTCCTCTTGCAAAACACATCATCAGACAAATTGATACAGATTATAAAGACGTCAAATAATGAAAAAGATATCTGTCGTTGCTATTGCAACTCTGGCACTTAGCGCATGCTGCCAGCAACCAAAAGGCCTGCCGGTAGAACAGGAGGCTATCTCCCGCGTTGAACTCATGGCTAATTTCCCGGAGCCATACAAAATGCTCGACTGGAAACAGAAAGCTCTTGATTTCGAGTCATACGCATTCGATTTCAACTCGACTCTTCCAGCCGGACCGGTAATCTGGATTGACAATGCACAGAGAAATTTCCCTCAGCCGACATTCGGTCTCTATACCGCCATGGCTGACGACCGTCAGGGACCTGACCGCAACAACGGAGAGTTCCATGAGAGCCTCAACACTCTTCATGCCCTGATCAGCGCCGGACTGATGGGAATTGACAAGACCACCTCGCCCGAAGGTTACAACTACGTGAAGATGGTCCAGAACTATTTCAACAAAGACAATGGATGGAATATAGTAATGAACAATACCTGCCCTGACGTTGCACTTCTCGGAGGCGGATATGGAAGGGATTGGTGGTATGATGTTTATCCAAACCTTCTTTATTATGCAGTTTGCGAACTGTTCCCCGGTGTCGAGGGTGCAGATGAGATTCAACGCACAGTTGCTGAGCAGTTTGCCAAAGCTGACGAAGTTCTGGATGGAAATTATGACTATTCATATTTTGATTATTCACAGATGAAGGGCATGGTGAACTGGATCCCTTTCCAGCAGGATGCTGCCGGCGGACATGGATGGGTACTCCTGGCTGCGTATGAGAAATATGGAGATGACCGTTACCTTGAACGTGCAAAAAGTGCCATTGCAGCCCTTGATTCACAAAAAGAAAGCCGTTTTTATGAAATCCTTCTTCCTATGGGTATCTACACGGCAGCCCGTTTGAATGCACAGTATGGTTGCAACTATGATCTTGGAAAGATGTTTTCATGGGTGTTCGACGGCTGCACCAACCCGGTGAACAGCAGGACCGGATGGGGTATCACTGCCGGAAAGTGGGGTGAATATGAAATCAGCGGTCTGCAGGGCAGCCTCACCGATGGAGGCGGATTCGCATTCTTCATGAACAGCGTGGATGTTGCCTGGCCATTTGTCCCGATAGTCAAATATCAGCCTCAGTACGCACGTGCAATCGGAAAATGGATGCTCAATCTTGCGAACAACAGCCGTCTCTTCTTCCCTGACCAGCTTCCTGATGAAAATCAGTGCCTTCCAGGACAGCAGTCTTATACCAACAGCATTGTCGGATATGAGGGACTCCGCTTCGAGAACATCCTCAGCACCAAGAATGAGAAATATTCTGCAGTGCCTCAAGGCGTTCATCCTGTAGCTCTTGGCGACGGCCCTCTGTGGTACCCGACAAATCCGAAGGAAAGCATGTTCTCGCTCTACAGTACATCTGCATGCGGTATTCTCGGAGCAATTGTGGACCCTACTGATGTTGAAGGTATCCTGAAGCTCAACTGCAATGCAACAGACTTCTACTCGGAGCGTCCGTATAATGTCAATTTGATGTACAACCCGTTCGGCAGCAGCAAGAAAGTGCTTTATGAACTTTCTTCCGACAAGACAGATCTCTTTGATATCGTATCCAAGACATATCTGGCCAGGAATGTCAGCGGAAGCTGCAAGATCAGCCTTGGTGCAGACAGCGCAGCGGTGATAGTTGAGCTTCCTGCCGGTGCCGAGATACAGGAAACAGAAGGAAAACTTGTGGTTAACAATAATATAATATCTTACAGATAATGAAAAGACTAATCATGCTCATTATGGCTCTTCTCCCTGTCTCGCTTATGGCGCAGATAAAGGTGAGTGGTGTGGTCATCGATCCGACCAACAATGAGCCTGTAATCGGAGCCGGAGTTGTGATAAAAGGCACGACAAACGGCACAATCACCGACCTTGACGGTCGCTATGAAATCGTTGTCCCATCAGAAGAATCCGTGCTTGAATTCACTTGTGTCGGATATTCGGACATTCAGGTGAATGTAAAGGGACGCAATGAAATCAATGTGGAAATGACCACTGCAACCAATTTCCTCGATGACGTTGTCGTTGTCGGTTATTCAGTACAGAAAAAGCGTGATGTGCTTGGAGCAGTGAGCAAAGTTGGTGGCGAGGAGCTCAACAAAGTGCCTGTCGCATCGATTTCACAATCTCTTCAGGGACGTATTTCCGGAGTTGAGGTGACAAACCAGACAGGTGCTCCAGGTTCTGCAATTTCTGTCCGTGTGCGCGGTTCAAGCTCCATCAGTTCAAGCAACGAGCCTCTTTACATTGTTGACGGAATTCCGGTTGAATCAGGACTGAACAATATATCTCCTAACGACATAGAGAACATAACAGTCCTCAAAGATGCATCTTCAGCTGCGATTTATGGTTCACGTGCAAGCAACGGTGTCGTACTTGTGACTACCAAGGGCGGTTCTAAAGGCACTTCGCACATCAGCTATAACATGCAGACCGGTATTCAGGTGCACGGCCATCTTACACCGATGACAAATACTGCACAGTACATCGAAATGTATAACGAGGCGGCGGCTTCTGACAATGCTTCGTCAGTTGTGAAGCGTCCTCTGATCCAGGGTGATTATGTGAAGGATTTCGCAGATGTCAACCATCTGAAGGAAATATTCCGCGTTGCACCTATCACCTCTCACGAACTGTCACTGAGCGGAGGCACTGATAAAACCCAGTACATTATCAGCGGTTCGTATTACAGACAGGATGGTATCATCAAATCGACCAACTACCAGAGAGGAAGTATCCGTTCAAATGTCAGCTCTCAAGTGAAGGACTGGCTCAAAGTCAGCCTCAACATCAACGGTTCAATGTCCAACCAGAGAATGGTATCCAGCTCAGGAGACGGTTATGGTTCATCAGAGGGCGGCTCGGTAGTCAGGTATGCATTCTTCCGTAATCCTGCCATACCGGTCTATGACCAGGACGGCAACTATGTGGATCTTCCAAGCGAATATTATGGAAATCCGGTTTACAATACATTCTTCGGAGATGGCTACAGCCCTGAAGGACTGATAGCACATACAGACCGTACAAGCCGCACTGCATCCCTGCTGGCAACCGGAAACATTCTCATCAATTTCACCAAGGACATATTCTGGAACACCACTGCTGGTGTTGATTACCGTGACTACACAACACGCGTATTCAATCCTACGTGGGGCAGCAACAACAGAATCAACAGCTCCAACAGCCTTGACGTCAATTCTGTCAATAATGTAAACTGGACATTCAACAGTACTTTCAACCACAGAATATCGGCAGGGCAGAATTCAATCAACTACCTGATCGGAGCTGAGCTCGTGAAGAATCACGAACGCACTGCAGGAATGTCGGACACTATCTTCTCTGATACATCCGATAACCTTCTCTACATCGGTCTTGGAAACGGAATCAACCGTGCCGTCCAGGGAGAATCAGGTTCTGCCCTCATGTCATTCTTCGCTTCCGCCAACTACAATTACGGCAGCAAATACTATGCGTCGGCCATCATCCGCGAAGACGGATCCTCACGCTTCAGCAAGAAGAACAGATGGGGTACATTCTACTCTGTATCAGCTGGCTGGAATATTGAAGAGGAGTCATTCATCAAGTCAAATACAGACAAGATCAACAAACTCAAACTTCGTTTGGG
Organism: Candidatus Cryptobacteroides sp.; assembly: GCA_051889855.1. GTDB lineage: Bacteria > Bacteroidota > Bacteroidia > Bacteroidales > UBA932 > Cryptobacteroides. The sequence continues at coordinate 6,039 of JBJFDE010000229.1, forward strand.
ATATGGTTCCATCGGAAACCAGAACATCGGACTTTACGCTTACAATGACAGATACAATCCAAACTACTACTATGCATTCGGTTCAGGTGTATCAAACGGTTATGCACAGACAGCCCTGGCAAACGAGAATCTGAAATGGGAAACATCCAATCAGTTCAATGCCGGAATCGACTTTGAGGGTTTCAGGAACACTTTCGGAGTAAGCCTCGACTACTATTACAAAGTCACAAAGGACATGCTCGTGCAGGAGTCAGTGCCTTCATCTGTCGGCTATCTTTCAGCACCATGGATCAACAATGGATCGGTGCTCAATACAGGTGTTGACCTCGAAATCTTCTACCGCCGCAACTTTGAGAACTGGGGATTCAATATCACCCTCAATGGTGGCTACCTCCACAATGAAGTCCTCTCACTCAATGCACCTATCCAGAGCGGACGTGTTGACTCAGGCGTATATGCTACTCTTACCCAGGTCGGTTACCCGATAGGCTCATTCTACCTCTATAAAATGGATGGAATCTTCCAGGACGATACTGAAATCATGATGAGTGCAAATCAGGGCCCTGCAGGCAGCATCAAGCCGGGAGATGTCAAGTATGTGGATGTCAATGAGGACGGAGTGATTGATGAAAAGGACCGTACATACTGCGGAAGCGCCATACCTAAATTCACTACAGGCCTGAACCTTAGCTTCAATGTCGGGAACTGGGATTTATCCATGTTCTTCCAGGGAGCCTTCGGCCAGAAGATTTTCTCACAGATCAATTATGACATTGAGGGATATTA
>JBJFDE010000230.1:0-6823 GCA_051889855.1 Candidatus Cryptobacteroides sp.
AACTGGATTACAGTCCCTCAAATGGCCATATTTTGTTTCTGGATTATGAAGGAGAAAACGTCAGCCAGAATGAAACAGGTACTTTCAATGAAAGACTGCTGATATCCGGCAGCAAAACCACAAACAACAAATGGAGAATCAACTCCCCTATGCTGATGGAAAATGCCTTGTCAGCAGGAGCCGGCTACAGATTCTCATACAGCGCCAATGGCAGCCTTGAACTCAAGTATCATTTCAAGAATGAAAACGAAGCTGAAGAAAAACAGCTGGAAGCCATTGAATTGCAAGGATTTGAAGATTTTTCAAAAAGCCTTGTCAAGGCTGATGCAAAGATTTTCCACCACAATCTGCACCTTGTCCTGAACCATCATTTCTCAAAAGTTGACCTTAACGTTGCCGCCCGATACGAAAACAGGCTCATCAGGAGCAACGATCTGCAATGGCTGGATGATAAGCTTACCCTTGAAGACCATTTCCGTCACCAGTATTGGACAGGAGCTGTGAAAACATCAGTCAATTATCTGCCCGTCAAAAGCTTGCGACTATTTGCAGAATTGGAATATGCCTATACCCAAATGCAGGGCAGAAGCCTTAATGACTTCCTGCCCAAAGTGGTAATCGAATGGCACCCGTGGAGCGCAGGACTGCTTTCATTGCGTTACGACAGACTTCTCGTCAGACCGGACTTCAAGTATCTCAACCCGGCAGAAATCAGAGAACCCTTCGCCCTGCGTCAAGGCAATGAGAATCTCACGGGCATTCATATCAACAAGGCTTCCTTTGATTTCGACTGCAAACTTCCGGTAGTGGCGCTGCATCTCAACTGCGGCTACGTCTATTCAGACGACGGTTTCAACGGAATATGGATGGAAAGAGGCAACCGAAGGATATATCAGTGGGGTAACGAAGGAGTCAGGCATGCCTTGAACATCAGTCCGTCACTCAGAATAAAGGCAGCAGAGAAAACAGAAATAAACGCCCGTGCAGCATTTCTTTGGGACAAGCGCATTGCAGATGCAATCAACATGTCTAACAGCAACTGGGGATATGCCACGCATCTGGACTTGAAGCAAGGACTCCCTGCAAAATTCGCGATAACAGTATTCGGAGACTACAGTTTCGGCAATACCTTGGACCTGTACAGGCGTGCCGGCACGGCCTACACCTTCGGAGCAAGACTTGAACGCAGTTTCGGAAGACACCTGCATGCAGCCCTCGAGGGAGGCTACCACCGCTATCCAGACGACATTATCACGCAAGGAGCCTATACAGGTCTGTCATATATCCGCCCGGAGCACCGCTACCATGCAGGCATCGCTGTCCGATATAAATGGTAAGTTACTGACTGAAAGCCTGTAGAAGCAAAGTCCTTGCGAGGTAGCCAGAACATCTATTCGTGATGTGCGCGATATTTTACAAGATGGCGGGAAAGCGGTTTCAGCTCCGGAGTCTGCCTGATACGCTGTACAACGAAAGAAGCCACCTGAAGAGCACCTGCATATACAGTATGTGTATTGTCGTTCCGACCCTCTGGATAACATTCACATTCTCCCGGAGCGAGCTGCATGAAAAACGGCTTTGAAGCCTCATCTCCAAGCGATTTCAGCCAATCGCGGGTATCCGAATAGATATCAAGAAGTACGACACCTTTTTCTTTTGCAACAGCCTCCACTGCCGGAACATAGTCCGTATGGCAGTTCTCGTCCAGAACACCATCTTTGAACCAGCGGCGGCTCACAGGAGTAAGCAAGACTGGTGTCGCCCCCTTTGAACGGATTTCATCTATGAAACGACGCAGGTTGTCGCTATAGGCACCATAGGCCGGAGCATAGCGCAACGTATCATCCTGCTTGGAGTCATTATGTCCGAACTGCAGGAAAACATAATCTCCCTCATTAAGTTCGGCCATCATCCTGTCCCAATGTCCTAGAGTGCGGAAACTCTTGGTACTGCGGCCATTACGTGCATGATTCCTGATATTTATCTCATCGTCGAAGAAATTCGGGAATACCATTCCCCATCCCCTCTCCGGGCTACCTTTCGACATATCTTTTGGAGCACATGTGCTGTCACCGCAAAGATGAATCGTTACATGATTTTCAGATTTGTTTTTAGCATGGCAATCCATTGATGCTGCAGCAATCAAAAAGAGGCCGAAGCTGAGAATGCGTTTAATTGTCATATTAGTTAGATTTAGCAGTTTTGAATTGCGAATATAATAAATAACTGTTCCATTTGTCGCTTTTTTGTCTTGATGTAGGACTCAAATTGTGGCCAGATATTTCTATATTGCTTATATTTGTTTCCTTTTTAACCATAAGACGAAATAAGATTCACCATGAAAGTATTACTTGTTTGTAATAATGCTTTCATTCAGGGTAACGGTATTTGCACAGCCGTACAGTCTCTTCTGGCCAATCTCAGAATAGCCGGAATAGACGCCCGTTTGATGGCATCAGCCAATCCCGATCCGGAAGGCAAACAGCCGGACTACCAATTGGCACATTTCAAAATTCCATTATTCGAACCACTTATCTATAAAAATGGTTTCAGATTCGCATCAGCTGACCCTCAAATCTTGAGAGAGGCAGTTGAATGGGCGGACATAATTCACCTCCATGAAGCCTTTCCACTTCAAATCAGGACAGCCAGAATTGCCCGTGAACTGGGAAAACCGTGTGTTGCGACTTTCCATCTCTTTCCTCACAATGTCATCGCCAATGCCATTCATGCCAGCGGAGATAATCTGCTGAGCAAAGGGCTGATGTACTGGTGGAAAACTGCTGTTTTCAATAAATGCTCATACATCCACTGCCCCTCTGAAACCGCCCGTTCTTACCTTGAAGAAAATGGAGTCATGCCTCCTAAAATGGTGTGCAGCAATGGAATAAAATCCGTTCATCCTCCCATTTCAAAGAACAATCCGCCGAGTGATCCTATAAATATCATCTGCATAGGAAGATATGCGTGGGAGAAATCACAGCTCACCCTTCTCGATGCCATGAAGGCATCGAAACATGCCGGAAGAATCCAACTATGGTTTGCAGGAAAGGGACCGATGGAAAAGCGGCTCAAGAAACGGGCTCAATCTCTTGTAAATAAAGGCATATTGAAGCATGGGCCGATTTTTGGATATTACGACAAGGCAGGATTGGAAGATCTGCGTTCCCGTGCATACCTCTTAGTACACTGCGCCACAGTCGAAATGGAAGGTCTTTCCTGTCTGGAATCCATTGCAGAAGGAGTCGTACCGATTATTGCAGAAGGTAAACTAACTGCAACGTCTCAGTTCGCACTCGACCACAGAAGTACTTTTCCAGTAAACAATCCTGCTGCGCTTGCAGAAAAGATTGACTGGTGGATAGAGCATCCTCAGGAGCGCAGCAAGATGAGTATCAGATACGCAGAGTCAGCATCGGATTACAGTGCCGACAATTCTACTGCCTCAATGATTGGAATGTATGAAAAAGCCCTGTCGAAATGAAACATAAATTATTGGCAATCCTGGCCGGAACCGTCATCCTGTGTGCATTCAGCCAGGGAAGTTCAGGCAAGGAGAGGAAAAGCAGCAGGAGTGAATTTGCCATGCCGGACAGCATGCACCTCGGCAGAGGGCATCTGGAACAGGTGATATATGAAACCTCTGTGCCGGGCCCGACATGCCGAAGACTCATGGTCTATCTTCCTGAAGCCTACTATTCAGATACTACAAGCAGATATCCGACACTTTACCTTATCCATGGAGCAAGAGGTGACGAATTGGCATGGATAGAAAAAGGAGACATACTTCATACCGTGGACAGCCTGACTGCCACGGGGAAGATGTCTCCCACAATCATTGTCATGCCAAATATGAACCATTATACAGACGACAAGGACTACAACTTTTCACGTAAGAAGAATCCGGTCGAAGCCCTGTTCGAAGTGACAGGCCGCGTCGAAACATCGTTCATGGATGATGTAGTCGCGATGATTGACGGCCGGTACAGGACAATTGCCGCAAAAGAAGGCAGGGCGATTGCCGGTCTGTCTATAGGCGCTTTGCAGTCAATCTATATTTCCGCCGCCAACCCTGATGCTTTCGACTATGTGGGGCTGTTTTCCCCGATGTCGAGGCCAGTGGTCAGATATGGTCCTTATAAGGACATTTATTATGGTCTGAAACAGAAGCAGGAAATCCAGTTTGCAGATCCTCCCAAGGTATATTGGGTAATGATAGGTAACTATGATATCTTCGTCGAAGACATTCAATACTATGCCAACTATCTCAGACGCAATGGTTTCAAGCATGAATACATTTGCACCGGAGGTGGGCACACCTGGAAAAACTGGACACGCTTCTGCTCCGCCTTCCTTCAAAATCTCTGGTAGAAGCCTGAATTAGCTGAATCAGTGAACCTCACTGAAATATTTCAGGAACTGAGTCCTCATCAGCTTGTCTGCATTCTCAGGCTCAGCAGCATTCAGTTTGCCCTTATAGTCATTGACAGACTCATATCCTTTCTCCTGCTGCCATTTCTCAAGACCTGCATTGGCCTCTGAAATCCATGAAGCACCACCACGGATAATAGGGCTGGCAACCTCCACTGCAGAAGCACCGCTAAGGATGGACTTGACGACTCCTTTCCATGAATCAACACCACCGGATACAGCCAAGTCAACTGCAGGAACAGCAGATGAAACAAGACCGGCCCACCTGAGAGGAAGTGATAGATCAGCTGCACAAGTGAAAGGATTGCCGGTTGTGAATGCAATCTTGTCAACGTCAATGTCGGTCGGATAGAACCTGTTGAAGAGGACTACGGCCTTCGCTCCCTTGGCATAAAGCCTGTCGCAAAGTGCCACCGGATTGGAAAGATTGGAGCCTATTTTCACGATGACAGGGATACTTATCCTTGATGAAACGTTGGCTACGATATCCTCATGCATCTTTTCGAAGTCACCGGGATTATATTTGCGGGCAGTGCACAAACTCATGACGTTGAGCTCGAGAGCATCAGCTCCGGCCTCCTCGATTCTTGTTGCAAATTCCTCCCATTTGCCGTCTGTATGGCATGCGATGGAAGCAATGACAGGGATTGAGCACTGAGCCTTTGCCTGTTTGATAAGGTCCAGATAATCAGACAATACCTTCTCTCCAAGATAGCCTGCGAGGTAGTCGTATGCCTCAGGATGCATATCGATATCATTTGCAGCGACTTCCCTTGTAATGCTTTCCTCAAAAAGTGACTTCAGGACAACAGCTCCTGCTCCAGCCTTTTCGAATTCAACAAGTTTAGAAACGGAAGCCGTCTGACTGTTGCTTCCAACTATGATTGGGGACTTGATCTGAAGTCCGCCGAATTTTGTACAAATATTGCCCATTGGTTACAGTGTTTACAAATATTCCACAAATATACTATTTTTGATTAAATTTGCGTGATATCAAAAAATCAAAACATGAAAACATTTGCAAGAATAATTCTGACTGTGACCATGCTTCTTGGCTGTCTTTCAGCATCAGCGACAAGAAAGCTGCATGTAATCGAATCCCCCAACCTCCATTGCAACGATACAATTGTAGTTTATTGTCCGGATACGGCACAGCCGGGGTGCACAAACACAAATTGCCCGATGGCCGCCGAATGTTCCAGCCAGAGAGGACTTCCGACACTTTTCCTGCTTCACGGTTGGGGCGGAAAATGGTCGAGCTGGGAGGAAAACACCGACCTTCAGGCACTTTGCGACAGATTCAATTTCAGAATCATCTGCCCTGACGGATTCAAGGACAGCTGGTACATCAACAAGACCGACCAGACTGACATGAAATGGAGAGACTTTTTCTGGAACGAGCTCTGGCCGATGATGGACAAGGAATATGGACTTGATCCGAGCCGTACCTTCATTGACGGTCTGTCAATGGGAGGACATGGTGCCATGAACATATTCCTCGACCGTCCTGACCTGTTCGCCGGCGCCGGTTCCATGAGTGGAGTACTTGACTTGAAATATTCCGCCGGATCAAAGGAACTCATTCCCCCGATGATTGGAGCAAAGCATATCGAAGACCCTGAGTGCAAGGCTATCGGAGCTATTCATCGCCTCGAAAGACTTCCGGAAATTTGCGGGGAAGACGCCTCCGGGAAAATGCTCGTTGTAAGCTGCGGCTCTCAGGATGCCAAGTTCATTCCGGCATCGGAAGATTTTGTACGCAAATGCAATGAAATGAACATCAAGCACATAGCCCTTTTCAGTCCAGGGAAGCACCGTTGGAACTATTGGGTGTGGGTACTTCCCTACCATATCGAATGGTTCAGTCAGAACATAGGCTGACACCTGCTAGAGGTCTGTATCACTCTGATTTGATTGAGTCAACAGGATCGGACAAGGCAGCTGACAGACTTCGGAACGTTACGACTGTAACGGTCACAAGGAGCACGGCCGCGAGCGCAAGGACGAATATCCACCAGTAGATTGGCATCCTGTATGCAAAACCTTTGAGATATGCATCGACAATCAACCACGCAATCGGAAGCGAGAGCACGAAGCACACGAGTACAATGCGTACAAACTTGACGTTGAACATTTTGAGTATGTCCGGAACGGTGGCTCCGTTTACCCTTCTGATACCGATTTCCTTGCGTCTGTACTCAGCCTCGAACATCACCAGTCCGAAGACTCCCATCAGGGATATGACAATGGCCAAAGCAGTGAACAGCAGGATTATACGTGAGGTCCTGCGTTCTTTTCCATATTCAGAATCAAGCCTGCTGTCGAAAAACGACACTTCGAATTCATCCTTTGGAACGGACGGATCCAGTTCGTGCAGTTTGGTTTTTATCCA
>JBJFDE010000231.1:0-1882 GCA_051889855.1 Candidatus Cryptobacteroides sp.
CAATGCCGAACAGCAGAATGAACAGCATCGCTTTTGACATCTTTTTCTTCATGTCAATACGATTTGACCTGCAAATATAATCAAAACGTATGGATATTCTTTGCTTTTATTTCTGGTCGAGGAATATTTTACGGCCTTCTGCCTTTGCTTCTTTGATTCTCCTTCCATTGAGTTGGTCGAGATTATCCGGTACACCTTCCTGAAACTTCCTATACTTTCCCCGCTTTCGTTCAATTACGGCAGCTTTGTAGAAGTCTCCCATTTCTCGGAGAAGGGGCTTGGCCTGTTCCGGATCCAGAGTACCACCTGCCATCGTCCCAGAAGCGACGAGAAAGATGGTATAGCCCGGCAATTTGATAGCAGTAATGCGGTCGTTGGCGAGGTCAGCCATCATCTGTTCTACGGCATCTTCTTCCTTCTTCGGGATGCTATATACCTTGCCGAGGAAGAATGGAGGCTTAGTCTCCATTACCAAATTCCCTATGTTTTCATCGGGATTGGAAAGAATTACAAATCGTGGTAGTTTCATTCTCTTATCATTTTTCCGTCAAGCAAAAATAGTATTTCTTCGACAGTTTTCAAAGGAAGCGGAATCTTACCACGTAGAAAGTGACTCAGATTTTGGAACTGGATGCCGAGTACGCGGGCTACTTGCATCTGGGTAAGTTGGCCATCTCTGATGGCTTCGGTCAGTTCCTGCCTGATGTTTCGCCTAACAGAGAGCCTGTTTTTTGATAGTTCCTCCTCGATTGTTGCGCCTTCGACTTGGTTTTGTATCTTGGCCAAGTCCATAGGAGTGGCGGAGTCCAAAGCTTCCACCTTCTCCCGGAAATTGAGATAATCCGACATAGCCTATTCCTCCTCAATGAAGAAACGGGATTCCACGTTGTAGTCGGCACTGGTCACTTTCATAGTGAACTCGTGCCTGCCATCCGTAAATATCGGGTTGAATGGCATATCGTCCTGCAGTGCGCGTCTGCGACTGCGGATATTGGCCTCTGCCTCCTCCCTCTTATTGAATGATTCGAGGGTTGAAATCTCGTGGTCGAAAGTTGCTTTGAGGATTCGACCTGTCCTCTCTCTCTTGACAGAAAACATAGTGATTGTACACTCTTACGTGAGTTTTGAGTCTTTTTGTACAATTAACGCTCCAACTCCGTTGTCAGCTTTGTGGACAGTATTTCCATGACAACAGTAATTTATGCCGTTGCGAATACATGAAAAACTCCCGAGAAACTCAGCGAAAATGGCTAAAAAATTGTCATTTTCGCTGAGTTTTAAAAACCATACATTCCTTGAGGTGCACATGTAAATAATTTAAAAGGTCATCTTCATTTTTTTAAATAGTGTTTTCCAACAAAGAACACATTTGATCCAGATTGTCACGAGCTAATTGCTCACTCCATTTTGTATGGTCTTCATTTGCAACTCTAAACATCACTAACATCTTTAGACTTTGCAATGATTTATTATCAAGTTGTTCTTGTATTCTGGCAAACTTAACTCTTATATTATCGTTACTCTGGAGAGAATTGAAACTTTGGGAAATCATTGCCAAATTACCAAATCCGTTGGTGATGTCAGAATTCCAAACTTCATTATATGATTCATTCTGTGGATGAAGATGCTCAATAGAACGGTTTGTGCGGAATATGTAATCATCAACAATTCTTCTATCTTCAGACTTAAAATAGTCTGCTCTTTGTTCCCACAGATAGTAATCTAATCTCCAGAACCAATAGCGATCGATATTTGGATACTTTTCTTTTCTTAGTTTTTGCGGATAGCCATCTTTGCATCTTCTCAGATTGTCTTCATATTTCAATTCCTGAAGAATAGCAGAAGCAGCCATCCAATCATTGGGAAGCTGAAACAAGTGTTT
>JBJFDE010000232.1:0-1878 GCA_051889855.1 Candidatus Cryptobacteroides sp.
GTCCAACTGAGAGTTCCTGATATAAGGATCATTCAGCAGAGCCATCTCCCTGCACTTGTCAACAGACAGGCAGACCTTTTCCTGAGCGAAGACGCTCAGGCTTGCAGTAATGGATATTATAAATATATATAATCTATTCATTTTCAACCCCATCCAATAGTTCATCCTTGTCGGCTCCGCTTCTTGCGAACATAAGCCAGTAACAAACCGGCATGACCTCCACAATCAGCACAATCGACAATACAATACCGAAACAAATCACCACACCCATCGGCATCCAAAGCACATCTCCGCTAAGAATCATAGGCAATACACCCAAGGCAGTCGTGCATGAAGTAAGGAAAATCGGACGCATCCTCCTTTTTCCGGCTTCCATTGCTGCATCCTTTGCGCTCATACCCTGTTCATTGCGCAAAGTCTCGGCATATTCGAACATCAGGATTCCGTTTCGTACCACGATGCCGATGAGACTGACTATGCCCAGAACTGCCGTCATGCTGAAATCAAGAGAGAAGATGTAAAGCCCGAAAGATGCCCCGAAAAGGCAGAGCAGGCTCAACACCATAGTCAGGATGGAAAGCCTGATTTTCTTGAAGTGATAAAGCAGGAAAGCAAATAGTATAAATATAGCGCACAGCAGGGTCATACCAATCTCCGGGAGCACCGTCTTGTTCGTTGCGGACAGTCCTCCGTATTCAACTTCAATCCCTTTCGGAAGCGCTGGGATTATGTTTGCCTTGACATATTTGTCAATGCGTTTCATCGCCAATGGCTGACTCTTGCCGCTGCGCATATCGGCATATAGCGAAATGGACTGTTTTCCTCCTGTATGTGCAATCCCTTCGGGCTGCCACGAAGGGATGATGTCGGCAACTTGCCTGAGCGGAATGGAAGTGTTTGGTATTGTGCTGATAATGTTCAGGTTGCCGAGGTCGCTGTAGTGCATGTCCTCTTTTGCCCCGCTGTTGTAGAAATTTATTGGAATGGACTTGTCGCCTTCCCATATTGTGGCTGCAGTCTGGCCGCCAAGTGAACCGGCAACCGAAAGCGACATCATTGCCCTGTTCACTCCCAGCCTTGTAGCTTCATCTTCGCGTAAGTCAATCGATACTGTGGATATACTGCGGTCACTGTCTGAATGAATCCATTTCAGGCAATCGTACATGTCAGCGAGCATGAAACTCTTCAATGAGTCTGCCAGTGAACTTGCACGAGCGACATCGTCTCCTTTGAATGTAATGGTAACAGGTGCCGTCACTCCTTGGTAATCAAGCTGCTTGAAGCGTATCTGCGCCTGAGGGAACCAGTATTCATATTTCTTTTCATATTCCCTGATGACCGCTTCGGTAGCCTTCGGGCCGCTGGTGTTCACTATCATCTGGGCAAAACCCTCGGAAGGAACTTTCGGACCATAAGTTGCGTGAAACCGTGGCGCTCCCGTTCCGACGAAGGCCGTCACACTTTTGATTCTCTTGTCTGAAAGCAGGAGTTTCTGGAGGGAGTCGCTCACTTGACGGGTAGCATCAAGGGTGGAATTGGGCGATAGGTTCACCTCGATTGCAAAGAATTCCCTTGCCGCCATCGGCATCATCTGTATGTTCAGTTTGGTGAAAATGAAGGCTCCAAGTACTACCGAAGCTATGGCGCAGGTCACTGTCCAGAGCGGATGACGGAAACAAACCCTCTGCAGGGATTCATATCCACCCTGCATTATGTCAAAGAATTTCTCCTGAACGCGGGCAAACCTGCCCTGCTTCTGCTCAGACAATGGTTTTATGAACTTAACCTCCAGCGATGGAACAACACAGACCGCATAAATCAGGGATGCACCCAGGGCAATGGCTATGATCCACGGGAACATGCTCACGAAATCTCCGA
>JBJFDE010000233.1:0-1870 GCA_051889855.1 Candidatus Cryptobacteroides sp.
GCAAAGATAATTCAAGATTATTCAATCGCAAACACAGGGTTTTGCAGGTGATCCGGGCTTTCATAGGGAAATATGCATAAAAAAAAGAGCAGCCTTAACGGTTGCTCTTTTTGTCGGGGTACTGTGACTCGAACACAGGACCCTCTGGTCCCAAACCAGATGCGCTAGCCAACTGCGCCACACCCCGATTATTGGTTTCCCTCATTTGGGACTGCAAATATACGCACAATTTTAATATCTCCAAAATTTTTCTCAAAAATTTTCTCTAAAAATGCACAATATTTTGTTCTGGCAGTGAATACTTATATAAAGGTATCATAAATCATACATTCTTGGACAATGTGCAGCTATATTATTTATATTTGTGGTTTCTACAAAAATGGAATACAATGTTTGAGGAAATTGTGAAATTTTCTATCAGGAAGAAATTATTCGTCGTACTAACGACTATCTTCCTTCTTGGTGGCGGAATATATTCGATGCTCACCATGCCTGTGGATGCCGTGCCTGACATTACCAACAACCAAGTCCAGATAGTGACCGTGTCACCGACCCTTGCACCTCAGGAAGTTGAACAGCTTATTACTATGCCTGTTGAACTTGCCATGAGCAACGTAATGAATGTCAAGGAGATACGCTCAGTTTCGCGATTCGGGCTATCTCTTGTTACCGTGGTTTTCGAGGAGAAGGTACCTACACTGCAAGCCCGTCAGCTGATAAATGAGCAGATCCAGACAGTCTCTGGAGAGATTCCGTCCGAACTCGGAACACCTGAGCTCATGCCTATTACAACCGGATTGGGAGAGATATACCAGTATGTCCTGAAGGTGGATCCGGAGTATAAGGATGTATATGACGCAATGGAACTCAGGACGATTCAGGACTGGATTGTGAAGAGGCAGCTGTCTGGAATCCCTGGTATCGTCGAGATAAACAGTTTCGGAGGCTACCTCAAACAATATGAAGTGGCGATAGACCCGGATGTGCTGAGCTCTCTGCAACTCACTGTGTCAGATATATTTGACGCATTGAGCAGGAACAATCAGAATACTGGTGCAAGCTATATCGAGAAGGCAGGACGTGCTTATTATATACGTTCTGAAGGAATGATTGACAACTTGGCTGACATTGAAAATGTGGTCGTTGCCAATCGTGCGGGAATGCCTGTGCATGTGGGAGACTTGGGAAAGGTAGGCTTCGGAGCCCCCAAGCGATTCGGAGCAATGACAATGGATGGAGAAGGGGAGTGTGTCGGTGGAATCGCCATGATGCTCAAGGGAGCCAATGCCAATGCAGTCACCAAAGTCTTGGAAGAGAGAGTTGAAAAAGTACAGAAGATGCTTCCTGAAGGAGTGAGGATAGAACCATATCTCAACCGCTCCGAACTGGTCAGCAGGAATATTTCCACCGTAATCAAAAACCTTGTCGAGGGAGCCTTGATAGTTTTTCTGGTACTTATCATATTTCTCGGGAACGTCCGCGCAGGCATCATAACCGCCTCTGTCATTCCTTTGGCTATGCTCTTTGCTTTCATACTGATGAGGCTTTTTGGTGTTTCAGCCAATCTTATGAGTCTGGGAGCCATTGATTTCGGTATTGTTGTGGATGGTTCCATTGTCATTCTTGAGGGAATACTGGCACATATATATTCACGAAAGATGCAGGGCCATGTCTATAATCAGGAGGAAATGGACACGGAGGTTGCGAAAGGCGCAGCAAAAGTTGTCAAGAGTGCAACCTTCGCTGCACTGATTATCTTGATTGTGTTCTGCCCGATTCTGACCCTGACAGGTATCGAAGGCAAGTATTTTACTCCTATGGCCAAGACCCTGGTATTCTGTATAATAGCAGCGCTCATCCTGTCTTTGCC
>JBJFDE010000234.1:0-1866 GCA_051889855.1 Candidatus Cryptobacteroides sp.
CTCTTCATCGACAAGTACGACTCTCTTTGGTACTGACAGATATATTGCCGCACAATGTCAGAGGGCGTACAAATCATCCAGTTGTATCTCAGCCTGGATATCTCCAATATATTCATTATGTGTCAGTCCATCCGTTGTAATCATAACGGAATGAACTGCCTTCTTTGTGCCAGTCACGGACTGAAGCACATCCCGTTTACGAATGAGTTCCTTTGCATAATCCGAACTGATGGTGTATGATTCCTTCGAGTATTTCATTTCGCATACATCAATAATTCCATCGCTGCGGTCAATAAGCAAATCTATCTGAACTCCCGGCCTGCCGGAACCCTCATCCGGCAAGCAACGCCACGCATATTCATTTGTCAGTATTCCGCTTATGCCAAGTTTTTTCTTAATCTGATCAATATGCCACAAGCAAGTACGTTCAAATGCCAAACCACACCAAGTGTTATATTTAGGCGTTCCCAACAATGCTCTCCAATAGTTGGAGCCTTGACGTACTCCGTTAATAAATTCATAATAGAACAATGTATAATGGTCTATCAGCTGGAATATGTCGGATTTTGTACGATAACCCATCATCATATAACTGCGAATAAACCCACACCACTCCAAATCGTTCAAAATTCCAGTAAAAGCGCCGTTATCTTCAAATCTTCCGGCCATTAACAGTTCCTGCCGGGTCATCCCCATCTTCTTTTTTGCAAGCAATTCAATTACACGAATATATGAATTCGGTTTTTTGAATAATGAAGCATAAAGCATTTCAAACTCATCGTGTAACTCTCCGTCCTGAGAAAATATCAGCCTGTCTATCTCTGCCGAAATGCTTGTGCCTTTCTGCAACAGACTCCAATAATACGGAACTCCACCAAAGACCATATAGGCGTCAAGCAACTGCTTACGGGTCAATACCAACCCACGTGATTGGGCCAACTTCTCACACAATCCCAACGGGAATGGATTGAGAGCAATGCGATGGTTCAATCTATTGTGCAGTCCTCCTTTATTCTTGATGATTTTTTTGACCATCCAGGAGGTGCTGCTTCCACAGACAATAAAAACAATATCTTTTCGTGCTGAAGCCCACCCATTCCAAAATGATTCCAGTTCAGAAAGAAAACCGGACCGTGGGGCATCCATCCAGGGTAGTTCATCCAAGAAAACAACTTTTTTCCCTTCAGGCAGATTCATTAGGAATCGCTTAAGTTCACTGAAAGCATCACCCCAATTAGTTATTGTGGGAGTATCTGTCTGGCCGTGCTCTTTAAGTGCGCGACGGAATCGTGCCAATTGCTTTCTTGCGGTCAAATTTGCGGCACCTGTAAATTGGAAATCAAATCGGTTTCCAAAAGTTTCTCTGATCAGAAACGTTTTACCGACACGACGTCTTCCATACACGGCAACAAATTGGGAATACTCTTCATTGAGAGTATTCAACAATACTTGCTTTTCTATTTCTCTACCTATGAGCATTGTCTCAATAACTTTAATTCGCGACACAAAAATAGCACTTTTTGTGCGAAAACCAGCGGAAACCTCTAAAAAATTATAGTTTCCGCTAGTTTTCGCACATAAATTCAATCTTGCACCTGGAAGGGATGACCTTCCCTGAGAATGGTTGACACTTTAGAGGTTGTTAAACAAATCCAATCACTGCTAATAAAGAAATCCAAACAGCCACAAAGGGATTCTTGAACCGATACCTATTTCAGTGTCATCAACAGCAAGGAAACTATCCGGTTCATCCTTTATCTGCTCAAACGACTTCCCAGCTCCACCCACCTCGAAGAGATATTTCCTGCAAACGAAGAAATCCCCTTTCTTGGGATACTGAAGCGCATTGGTTGCACCCACCTGATT
>JBJFDE010000235.1:0-6702 GCA_051889855.1 Candidatus Cryptobacteroides sp.
TTCAAGATCAAGCACTCCCATCAAATCAAAACGGAAACCATCGATATGATATTCCTTCATCCACCACTCAAGTGACTCAACCATGAATTTGCGGAACATAGGTCTTTCTGAGGCTGTTTCATTGCCGCAGCCGGATGCATCGCAGAAATTTCCGTCTTTGTCCATCCTGTAGAAATAGCCCGGCATTGTCCTTTCAAAGCCGGAAAGCGGAGCAGAGAAGGTGTGATTGTAAACCACATCCATGATTACGCGGAAGCCTTCTGCATGCAATGCCTGAACCATCTGCTTGAACTCGCGGATACGCACCTCTGGATTATATGGATCCGTTGAATATGAACCTTCGGGAGCATTGTAGTTATTTGGGTCATAACCCCAGTTGTACTGAGGTTCATCCAGTCTGGTTTCGTCAACTGTGTAATAGTCGTATGACGGCAGGAGTTGAACATAAGTGACTCCCAATTCCTTCAGGTGATCCACACCTGTGGCGAGGCCTTCGTTGTTCTTCGTGCCTTTTTCTGTAAGTGCCAGAAATTTTCCCTTGTTGGTCACTCCTGATGTCTCATGGATTGAGAAATCACGGTGATGCATTTCGTAAACAATTATATCAGAAGGTTTTACGACTGGGCTTTCATCATTCTCCCATCCCTGCGGATTGGTCTGCGACCAGTCAATGACAGCGCCTTTTGTTCCATTAACTCCGACTGCCTTGGCTCCGATGCCGGGAGTTTCTTCGAGCCATTTGTCCCGATGCTTGACCTGGAAAGTGTAAAACTTTCCTTTAAGGTCTTCCTTGACGGTTGCCTTCCACAGACCGTCCTTGTCGAGTTTCATCTCAACTGCCTTTGCAGGAGATTCGTCCAGAGCTGAATCATAAATACGAAGGGTCGCCGCCTGTGCGGTTGGTGCCCATACGCAGAAAGCTGTCCTGTCTCCCTGATACTGACATTCCTGAAGAGGCGCCTCGGGGATTCTTGTTTCATCCATCGGCGCACATGCTGCCAATGAAGTGATTGTCAGCGCACACATTAGTTTATGTTTTAGCATTATGAGTTAGTTTTTGGTTAATTATTCTTGAAATCTACTACAAGTACTGAACGTGGTCCAACCTTTACAGGGGCTGAGAAATCCACGGTTTCGCCAGTGGCTACATTTGTTCCTTTTGTAAGAGCAGCAGATGAAGCGCCTCTGCGACGCGCCCCGGCTACGGTGAATTCTGCATAATCAGCCCAAGGAATCAACTGGTTGCGGCGGGAGTTGTTGACATATACGAAGACACTCTGATTCTGGTCATATCGGAAATATGCATAGGTATTGTCTCGGCGCAGGAAATGAATGGTATTGCCATTGTGAACGGCCGAAGCGGTTTTGCGCCAGTTGAACAGAGTTCTGGTATAGTCATGGACATCCACTGCAACAGGGTCATCCTTCCAGTCAAGCGGGAAGTCAATCCGGAGTCCGCCATGCCCCCAGCTTCTGTCCTTGCTCACTGCCATGAGTTCGTCTGCATAGAGTATCTGAGGGATACCTCTCAGGGTGGCCATCATCGCCATGACGATTTTCTGGCGCGGGACACTTTTGTTCAGTATGTCCGCAATGCGCTCGGTATCGTGGTTTCCCGGGAATATCATCATATTCGACATGTCCGTATAGTACTGGTCATTTGCTATGGCATCGTAAATTTTCACCATTCCCTCGTCCCAGTTGACGGTATCACGGGGCATTCCCTCGCAGATTGCTGCCTGGAGCGGGAAGTCCATGATGCAAGGGAGGTTGCTGTTGAAGCCGTCCCAATTAGGATGATTGGCTTGCCAGTAAGCAAGCTGCGGCACGTTGCATGACCACACTTCGCCTACTATATTGATGTTCGGGTACTCTTCGCGGACGCTTTTGCACCACTGGCTCATCGGTATTTTTTCATTGTAAGGGTAGGTGTCAACGCGGAGTCCGTCAAGGTCGGCATATTCGATCCACCATACAGCCCACTGCTTGAAATACTGAAGTACATAAGGGTTGTCAAGGTTCATGTCAGGCATTGAGGTGTCAAACCATCCGCCAAGCATGTTCTCTCTATCTATGTCTGCACAGTAAGGATCGTTCTGGGCTGAAAAGGCGCAGTTGCTCTTTGTGTATTCCGGCCAGACATGAATCCAGTCCTTGAATGGAAGGTCAGCCATCCACCAATGTGCTGTTCCACAATGGTTCGTAACGATGTCCATTATCATCTTGATGCCTTTCGAATGACCTTCGGCAACAAGGCTGCGATAATCTTCATTCGAGCCGAAGCGACGGTCGATGTGATAGTAGTCAGTGCAGGCATATCCGTGATATGAGACTACCGGTTCATTATCTTCAAGGAGAGGAGTGTTCCAGATTGCCGTGACTCCCAAGTCTGCGAGGTAGTCCAGCTGGCTGCGGATACCGGCTATATCTCCACCATGACGTCCGGTAAACGACTCTTTATCAACGCTTTCCATATTACGTGGCACAGCGTCGAGACTTTCGTCACCATCCACGAAACGGTCAGGCATTATGAGATAGATGAAGTCCTTGGTGGAAAAGCTTGTTCTCTGGGCAGAGCCTTCGCGACGCTGTGCTATCTCATAAGGTACTTTGAAGGATTCTTCCCCTTTGCTGAACACTAGCCAATATGTGCCGGGCTCGGCTGAAGGTGATACTTCGACATCAAGGAAGAGGTAGTTCTGGCTGTCGGCCTTGTGGATTTTCCGGATTTCAGCCTTTCCTCCTTCGAGGGTTACATCGTAGGTTGAGATTTCAGGTCCCTGGACAAGGAGCTGGAGCGGAGTTTTCATGCCAACCCACCATGAAAGTGGTTCAACGCGGTTGACTTGGTTGAAGCTTGCGTCAGCTACGGTTGCAGGGTCAAATGCTGCCTGTCCGCAAGCTGCCAGCATTGCAGAAGTGGCGATCATTGTCAGTATTCTTTTCATTTGATTGGGTCTTAGTTTCTGAATGGGTCAAGTGCTATTGTAGGCTTGCCGTTCTGGAAGGCACCATAATCATAGCCATTGCGGCTCTTCTCTGATTCCGGTTCCCAGTAGAATATTCCTTTGAAACGGGCTTCAGCTTTCAAGCCTTTCAATACGGCCTCAAGAGCGGCTTTGGAGGCCTGTGGGTCCGATGCCGGCATTCCGAATTCGACAAGCATCACGTCTTTCTTATAGGTGTTCGCTTGTGTCTTTACATTCGATATTGCCTTGTTCACTTTGTCAGACCAGTCAGGATAGCCGCCATTCTCCCAGTATGACGGATAGAGTGAAAGCCCTATCATGTCATATTGGAGTCCGACATTGGTCATCAGGCCATAGAACCAGTTGAGGGTGTCCATCTTCCATGCATTGTCGATATGCAGGATTACTTTTGCTTTGGGATAAATTGCCCTGACTTTGTCGGCTCCGGCTTTGAAGAGTCTGGAGAAACCGGCAGCATTCTGGCCCTGAACGCGGCCAGTTTCCCACAGCATTCCGTTGGTGACTTCGTTGCCTACCTGGACCCACGCCACGTCTATTCCCTTGCTTTTAAGCATATTGAGTACATCGGAGGTATGATCCGCAACTGCGGATGCCAGCTTGTCCAGGTCGTAGCCTTTCCATGCCTCAGGTATGTACTGTTTCCCGGGATCAGCCCATGAATCCGAATAATGGAAATCAATCATTATGTTCATTCCCAGTTCTTTGGCACGAAGACATTTTTTCAACAGGTCATCTTTCCCGTTCCAGCCATTCTCCGGATCAACCCACACCCTGAAGCGTAAAGAATTGAATCCCAAAGATTTCATAAGTGCAGGACAATCCATTTCAGCACCGTCAGCTGTATAGAATTTGTAGCCTTTGCTTTCCATCTCTGTGTACCAGCCGATGTCAGCACCCTTGGCGAATGTGACTTGGTCTTCGGTATTGTCATCCTTGGCAGGAGAATCGATTTTACTGTTTTCGCAGGCTGCGCTGATGAATGCAGCAAAAGCTATAATCAGAAATGATTTCAGTTTCATGTTGTATAATTTAGTGGCCCACGAAGATAATAAATTTCTCCGGGACTCCACTACTCACTTCCGCTGAAATGTAAAAAGCAATTGACGAACGGTGTGCTTTTGCTGATGTAAGGGGTCAGATACGTGCATCCAGCCAGGACAGGCGTGCGCTGTAGAATTCTTTCAGATAGCTGACTTCCGCCTCGTATGAGCCAAGGACCTTTTCATTGGGCCAAACCCACTCATTAAGGATTTTCCACCTGTCAAAATTGCGTTTCTGGGCATCCTCAAGGATGAAGGCCTGCTCACTGATGAACTGCGGAACCTGACTGAGCTGAGGATAGAGTTCCTTCCAGCGGGCCCTTACTTTATCTTCGAAATCCTTGTGTTTGAAAAGATGGTAGTACCAGCCGGTATTCTTTCCCTGGAGTGAATAATATCTTATGAAAAAGCCTGTGTATGAGTTGTCCATACCTGGGACATCGGATGTGAAATAGTTGCAGTTGCCCATGGTGAGGTCGAAATCCCATACATGATACATTTCGAGTTTACCACCTTTTTCCTTTGTAAGGAATGTACTTTTGCGAAGGTTGCCGTCGATATTTTTGGTCAGTTCCTGAATTATGTAATTGTCTATGAATGATTTCTCATCAATATAATCCTTGTAGCTGCCATCACCCCGACGCAGTGCACCCTCAAAATCACTGAAATATTTCTTCACATAATCTTGCTGAGCCTGATTTGGTTCAGCAGGTTCCTGGAACATCACGGGAGCGCCCATTCCAGTCCAGAAGCAGACTGTTTCATCCAGGTTCTGTTCCAGTTCAAGGTAATAATCCCCCTCGATGTCACCATCTTCGGCAACATTGATATTTACCCTGTCGGATGAGACTTTCTTATGCTCGCAGAACGTATAGACACCTTCATATTTGCCGTTCATATAGACCTCTACACTCACCATGCGAGGTGTCCATTTGAATCCGCAAATTCTGGATATTTCCATTGCCGTGACATTTCTCAGCAGGGTTTTATCTGCATAATTGGCAAGCAGGGCCCATTCCTTATCCGCAGGCATTCCAAGGATGGAGGCTTTGCTTTCAAGCTTCACCTTGTATGGTTTCTTTGGCATGCCCCATGTGGAATTTCCGCGCCCGCGTATCTTCATAGGGGCGCTGAAGACCTCTGAGGATCCATAAATACCCTTGGTATCAGTTATCTCAATCTTTCCTGACACATAGTCTTCCTTGCTGACAACCGGAGCCGTCGTGGTGATTCTCACTACTGGAAGGCTTCTTCTTTTACGGAGCTCGTCAATGCGGCTTTTGAAATAAATGACAGAGCCATTGCTCAGATGGATGTACAAGGTATATCCGTCTGTGTAGGCATAGACCACAAGTGACTCCGTATCAGACCTTTCAGGCGTATATGGGACACCTGTGATAAGGCCTGAGACACACCATGTGGTGGTCTGTGGCGGAACGCCTACTGCTGCGGGCTTGCTGTTGCGGCAATCCGCAATCTTCATTTCTTTTTGCGGAATGATAAGGACAGATCCATCGTCAAATGTCAAAGAAACTTCATTCGTGCCATAATTGACCGATGATATTATTTTGCCTGCCTGGCATGCACTAACCACTGAAACTACCAGGTCCGAAGGCATCCTTTCTTCTTCGACAACAGGTTTGTCACAAGCATAAAGGAAAGAAATTATCGTAACAAACAAAAAAAATAAAACCTTAATGAATCTGTCCTTCATCATCCTTGTTTTGATAAAAATTAATTACTCAACTTTAAAATCAAGCGGTGTACCTGAATCGGAGTCAGGTGCGACCCAGACCTTGAAATCACCAGGCTCTACGACATATTCCATATCTGCATTCCAGAAAGCAAGTTCGCTTACAGGAAGCTCGAATGAAAGCTCTGCTGACTGTCCCGGCTCAAGCGTGACTCTCTCGAATCTCTTGAGTTCGCGCACCGGACGGACTACGCTTCCGACCAGATCCCTGACATAAAGCTGCGCAAGTTCCGTAGCTTTACGTGAACCGGTATTGGTCAGGCGGCATTTCACGCGGAGCACGTCGTTCTTTGAAAGCACATTCTTTTCAAGAGCAATGTCAGAGTAGGTGAATGTAGAGTAGGTGAGGCCGTAGCCGAACGGGAAGAGGGGACCGTAACCTGAATCAAGATAGTAGGATGTACATCCGAGAGATGTCTGTCCTGCAGCAATCGGAATGTCGTCCAGGAGAGTCTCGTTTCCTGAGCAAGGGCGGCCGGAATTGTTGTGGTTGTAATAGAACGGAGCCTGGCCCACTGTGCGGATGAATGTCATAGGAAGACGTCCGGAAGGGCTGACACGTCCTTTGATCAGGTCTGCGAGGGCTTTGCAGCTGCAAGATGTTCCGGTGCATAGTCCACTCCGGCCGAGGCCTGAGGGTCCACGTAAGGATTTTCAAAGAGCCCGAGTTCGAATTTGAGTCTGAGGATATTGCGCACGGCCCTGTCGATTTCCTTTTCAGAAATCTTGCCTTCCTTCACAAGTTCCGCAATGTATGAAACAAAGCCATGGGACATCATATCCATGTCCACTCCGGCATTTACTGAAAGTTCAGTGGCATGTTTGAGGTCCTTGGCAAAGCCATGGGCAATCATCTCTCCGGAGGAGTTCCAGTCGGTTACGACCATTCCCTTCCAGCCCCACTCGTCCCTGAGAAGGT
>JBJFDE010000236.1:0-1857 GCA_051889855.1 Candidatus Cryptobacteroides sp.
TCATACAGATAGCTTTTCCGTATCTGCTCATCGGATGTTTTCTGCAACTTCTTTTTCAGCCAGTTCTTCTTATTGTTCAAACGCCAATATTCGGGATTGATGCTGCGTCTGTCACCTTTGCGGAATTTGGCTGCGTACTCCTTGATGTACTTGTCGAACTTGTCAAGGTAGATGTTAGCCAGTATGGGGCTGATTATTCCACCTTGCGGAGTTCCTGAGTACGTCTTATTGTACTTCCAATCTTCCACATATCCTGCATTGAGGAATTTACGGATAAGTCTGAGGAGGCGTTCATCTGATATGCGTTCACGAAGAATGCTAATCAGTACGTTGTGGTCTATGTTGTCAAAGAAGCCTTTGATGTCTCCCTCGATAAACCACTTTGCTCCCGCAAAAGACTTCTGTATCATACCCAATGCCGTGTGGCAGCTTCGATGCGGTCGGAAACCATGTGAAGTGCCTTCGAAATGACCTTCATAGATGGCTTCAAGCAGCAGTCTAACTACCTCCTGCACCAATTTGTCCTCGAATGAGGGAATACCGAGCGGACGTTTCTTGCCGTTCTTCTTCGGTATGTACACTCTGCGTGCAGGGTGGGGTTGGTAACTTTCGTCCTTTAAGGACACAATCAATCTTTCAATCCTTTCAAGACTCATCTCATCAATGGTCTTGCCGTCAGTTCCGGGTGTCATGTTGCCTTGCTTCGCATAGATGCGTTGGTAGGCTACAGCGAACATCTCTTCACTGAACAGATTCCGATACAGTCGCTCGTACTTATAGTCCAAACTTTGACTGTGGTCACTTAGAGCTTTTAATACTCTTTCTGATTTTTCCATACGTCTTACACGTTTTCAAAATTTGTATTAAAACATTACTAACTGTTCCCCTTCGCCATGTACAAGGCATTACCTTGCTCGGACTACTATGGGAACTCCGTTACCATATTGGATATTCAGAGCCAAAGCTCATAGCCACTTTCATGGCTTTCCAACTTAGGTAATCTCCGTTTAGCTGCATGATAACTATTAGCACGACAGATTGTCGGATACGACTTCCGCCCTTTTCTCCGCTTACTGCGGTTGCGTTGTGGCTGGTTCTTTGCTATAACACCAATGACGTTGTCTTAGTGCCACAATGCGACGTTTGTAAAAGCCTTCCGTCGCAGCTACATCTTTTGCCGCTGGGCTATCGTTCAATCAGTATGGACTTTATCCTCATATCTGTCTTTCTCCCTTGCAATTCAGTCGCAGTCTGGCTTTTGACTGACTTATTGCTTTCCCAAAGTGCTATTTTCACCTTTAGGTTTCCCCTCGGGCTTATTTGGGTGGAAGTAGGTCACTTGAACCCTGACCTATCCTCTTGCTAAAGAGGCATTTATCATGCAACCATTACGGACGCACTCATGGCGATGTAAACTGAGATTGCACCGACTATGGCAACGACACCGGCTATGGCGTAGCAGAGCTTCACCACGATAGGCACATACTTGGCAATTTCCTCCGTCACTGTGGTAAGCGCGGTCGTGCCTGCCGAGTAGTCGCCGGCTGCGTTCTGTGCCATTGCTGCGGTGGTGCCGACAAGCAGCATCAGGGCGAGCGTTTTCATGCGCTGTGAAGAGAAGAGTCCCTTCACCTTCTTGTTAATCCTTTCAAACATTCTTTTTACCTTTTAATTTGTTACACTTTGAGTTATCTTATCTCGTATCACCTGTATCTCAAATCTGATAGCCGAAGAAAGCGGGGAAGACGATGGTTGCTCCTATGAGGAACAGGCAGGCTCCCACCAGCATCATGATATTCTTCTGGCTCTGTAACGAATTGTATGGGTAAATGTTGTTTTATTCAAGAAAAATTGCTA
>JBJFDE010000237.1:0-6677 GCA_051889855.1 Candidatus Cryptobacteroides sp.
AGTCTCTCTCCATCAAATATTTGCGAAACAGCCCTGTACAGCGAAGGACTTTCAGGCGACCACAGCTCCGGATTCTCAATAAGGAAATTCTGAACCAGAGGCTGGCCTTCACCCGTCTTGCCGGCAAAGGTCTTCTCTGCCTTGACAGAGCCGTCAGGCGCATAAATGGCTGTCTTTATCTTCAATGCACAGCCTTTCGGAGCAACGACTTCGGTCTCGATATGCACTGACGCAAAATCATCCTTCACCACAGGCGTGGTCACGTGAGTTCCCCATACCGGCACATGCACCTGATCAGTTGTTATCAGATGGACATTCCTGTACAGGCCGGCTCCCGGATACCAACGGGAAGAGAAAGGTCTGTTCTCAAGCCTTACAGCTACTGTATTCGGTCTTCCGTCTTCATGAAGGTATGGAGTTATATCAAAATGGAAAGGACTGTAGCCATAAGGAGAATAGCAGACCTGCTGTCCGTTCACATAGACACGAGCCTCGCTCATAGCCCCGTCAAAAAGCAATTCCGCTCTTTTTCCGGCAGGCACTTCAATCGTGCGTCTGTACCAGCCCACTCCCATGTACGGAAGGCCTCCGGTACGGCCGGTCTTCAATGTGGCAACCGACTCAAAATTCTGAGTCACAGCCACTTTCTGCAAGTCATTCTCAATGGCGAAAGGGCCTTTGATTGCCCAGTCATGAGGCACTGTGACACTCTCCCAGGCAGAATCGTCAAAATCTTCAATTGCAGCAGTTTCAATATCTCCAAGATGGAACTTCCATCCCTTTTCAAGCATGGTGTCGTTCCTCTGTGCCCAGAGGCTGGAAGAAAAAATGCAAAATCCCGCCAGAACTGCGGCCGGACGGGCAAGCACTGATAATAAAGTTTTGAGTTTCATATAATTAGTGGTATTGATTACGGATTATGGACGGATTAGCAACGGCAGGTAATATGGAAGCAATGCTGTTTGGATTCATATTTGACATAGATACGGCCGGCATCCCTTTCCTCCCTGAGGACCTCTGCAAGCACCTTGCGCAATTCGTATGGTTCCATGTGCTGCTTGTATGAAATCCTGTCGAACTTGACATACCAGATATCGAAGGTGGTGCCATAGCAATGTGCGGAATCAGAAGTGGCGTTGACATTGCTTTTGCGAAGCTTCTTGACATCCTCCTTGGTACGAAGAAGAGAGGTGACTATGATTCTGTACTGCGGAAGTCCCTTTTCCTCAAGCAGTTCCATGAAACGACGGCCAATCCGTTCCAGTTCATCAGCAGTGTTCGGACGCAGATATGGAACAGAATGGCTCAGCTCCTCAACCACGTAATACCTGCAGGTGCGTACTTGTTCCAGTTCCTTTTTCATCGACTCGACGGCCTTGTGGTCGGCAGGACATTCTTTCAGTCCGAATTCCTTGGCTGCACGTATCTGCTTGGGCTGCAAGTCATTGAATTCGGATGCGTATTTGATTTTGGGAGCATGGTACACTACGGTGTCAGGCTTTACCCATGACTGAAGCGATTTCTGTATATGATAAGGTGATTTAATCTGTCTGACCAGCAAAGGCAGAAGAAGAGCTGCTATGATGAGCAGCACGGCACAAAGCACTACCCACTTGCCTGTCTTTGTCAACTTAACTTTTCTCATACTCGGGTGTTCATTGTTTCAGAATATGAAACTTACATCAGTTCGTGATCAATAAAAGTCAATGAGCCTGCTTATGGCATCCTGGCAGACAGGACAGAATACCGGGGCGACATTGGTTTTCATGCGGCAGTCAGGATAAGGTCTGTAAACCCCTTTTGACTGGTATCCGCCGCCCTCATATACACCTATGAATGATGCCGGATCGGCACCATCTGCAATCTTTTTCCATAAATCCGCATCATCGGCAACCCTGGCTGTTTGAGCGGGAAGCATCGACTCCCATTTTGAAGGGAAATCCGCCAAGGTGGTGATATTCTGCTCCCAAGGCTCTGTCCCGCTGTAATACAGCTCAACATATTGGTCATCGTAATAATATTCATCACCAAGGCCGGCAAAACTATGTCCGAATTCGTGTACTACCACAGGTTTGAAATATTCGTTGTGGGTGGTGGTCAGAGTATATGAATTATAGATTCCGCCTCCGCCATAGTGGGATGTATTCGCAAGAATTATGATATGTTCATAAGGAAGGCCGGAAAGAGCATCATGCAACTTCCTGAGATTCAACGTGGTAAGATATCTATCCGAATAGAATGTGCTGAAATGTGCACCGAGGGCGGTTTCAATCCACAAGCCTTCATTCGGAATGCTGACGCCGCTTTCTTTCGATACCGGAGCGACTGCAATGAAATTGAACCTGTCCTTCTTGCTGGCAAACGGCTCGTATGAAAGAATCTCGTTCATGGCTGTGCGGGCATCCTCCCAGAAAATGTCAAGTTCGTCAGTGGTATAGCCTTCAGCCACAATTGCAATGTCGATGCATTCCTTCGGACTGCCGCTTTCAAGAAGCATCCTGACAGGTGAATCGGAATTGGCGCCACGCCTTATGAGAATGTCGGAAGGATCGACCACATGTTCAAATACTGTAGTCGTATCTCCCTTGAAGCCATAGAGTTCCACACGGACTACAGCCCTCTCCTGCGGCATCGGGAGCAGGAAGACATTCTCAAAAGAACGCCTTACACTCACGGCCTCCTCAGTAGCCTGCCACTCCTGGAACAAGGTTGAAAAACTCATCTTGTAAAGGACCTGACCATCCTTTTCATCCCTCATACTTATCTGGCCATTGCCTTTAAGTATCAGCGTATCAGCGTTGTGAGCCCTGCCATACCAACCGTCGCTGACATAGAGCTGGGACAGGGAAATCTCAGCGGTCTTGTCAGTTCCCGAAAAAATATAATCTGCCCGGAGGGTCATATCCTTGCACCTTGGAAGCGCATGCAAATCAAACTGAACGGCCATGGCCGACAGCATAAAGACAAATACTAATAATTTTTTCATATAATCTTATGGTCATCCATCAGGGACTACACCAACCCTGCAAATTTAACAAAGTTGAAAAAAGAATGCAACTTTACTTGAGGACTTAATTACTTTGTCCAAATTGCAAGAAATGACAATTTATGTATAGCGATTGCCAAAAATTAAAGTCCATTTAATCCATTTTGATATAATTTTGCCATCGAAACCAGATAATTACCATATTGAAAATGAAAATATCTAACTATGTAGCCATTGACCTCGGAGCCACGAGCGGCAGAACTGTACTCGCCACCTATGACGGGCAAAAAATAAAGATGCAGGAATGGACCCGCTTCAGCAACCCTATGGTTCCTATCGGAGGCCATCTGTATTGGGATATTGCCGGTTTATATAATGAAATATTGAAAGGCCTGAAGAAAATAGCTGACGAAGGCATCCAGCTGGATTCCATCGGAATAGACACATGGGGATGTGACTTTGCATATTTCGGAAAGGACGGCCAGTTGCTTGGACTGCCATATTGCTATCGCGATGCCCATACAGAGGGAGCTCAGCAGAAATTCTTCGATAAGATGCCCGCCCAGGAGGTATATTCACGCACTGGCATACAGTTCATGGACTTCAATTCTCTCTTCCAGCTGGATACGATAAAACGCAACGGTGGTTCAGCCCTCGGAGCTGCAGACAAAATCCTCTTCATCCCGGATGCCCTCATTTTCATGCTCACAGGAAAGGCCATCTGCGAATATACTGTTGCGTCCACCTCACAGATACTCAATCCAAGGACAGGCGATCTGGATGAATCAATCCTCGAAGCACTCGGGATAAGCCGAGACAAATTCGGGGAAATCACTGCACCGGGCACCATCGTCGGCAAATTATCCCCTCAGGTTCAGGAATTTACCGGTCTTCCGGCAATCGATGTCGTTGCTGTCGCCGGTCATGACACCGGCTCTGCCGTTGCAGCCGTTCCGGCTGAAAATGAGGAATATGCATATCTTAGCTGTGGCACATGGTCCCTGCTTGGAATCGAGACTCCCGAGGCCATAATCACGGATGAGAGTTTCCGGCATAACTTCACCAACGAGGGAGGAATTGAAGGAACTACACGCTTCCTCAAGAATATCTGCGGCCTGTGGATTTTCGAGCAATGCAGAAAAGAATTCAAAAATGTACCTGAAAAGGTTGCAGACCTTGTGGCTCTGTGCCAGAGAAGCGACTGTGCAAGCCTGATCGACCCTGATGCTCCTTGTTTCAGCCATCCTGTGTCCATGACAGCGGCAATCAATGACTATTGTGAAAAGACGGCACAGGAGGTGCCTCAGAGTCCCGCAGACTATTGCAGGGTGATTTTCAGAAGCCTGGCACTCAGATACCGTCAGGTGGTGGGAATCCTCAAAGAAATGGCACCTTTCAGCATCAACAAGCTGCATGTCATCGGAGGAGGTTCCCTCAACAGTTATCTGATGCAGTATGCAGCCAATGCCCTCAACATGCCGGTTATTTGCGGCCCGGTTGAAGGCACTGCCCTCGGCAATGTGCTGATGCAGATAAAATCTGCCGGCAAAGTACAGACCCTTCCGCAGATGAGAGCAATTTCTGCCGCATCAGTGGAGTTGAGAACATACAAGCCGGAAAATACGGCTGAATGGGACAAGGATTATGGAAAGTTCCTCGAAATACAAGAGAAATATAATAACATGTAAACTAAATAATTATGAAAGAAAATCTTATTCATCAGGCTTACGGAATAGCCAGGGAGCGATATGCAGCCCTCGGAATCGACACGGAAAAAGTACTCGGACAGCTTCAGGACTTCCACCTCAGCATGCACTGCTGGCAGGCTGACGACGTGAAAGGATTCGAAGTTCAGGCGGGTGCCCTGTCAGGAGGAATCCAGTCAACCGGAAACTACCCGGGAGCAGCAAGGAATATTGACGAGCTGAGAATGGACGTTCTCAAGGCAAAAAGCCTCATTCCTGGCAACCACAGGCTCAACCTTCATGAAATCTACGGAGATTTCCAGGGCAAAGTAGTTGACCGTGATGAAGTTACAGTGGATTATTTCCAGAGCTGGATTGAGTGGGCAAAGGAAAACGACACCAAGCTTGATTTCAACTCCACCTCATTCTCTCATCCTAAGAGCGGCAACCTTTCGCTTTCAAATCCTGACGAAAGCATCCGTGCATTCTGGGTTGAGCACTCAAAACGCTGCCGTGACATTGCGGATGCAATAGGAAAGGCACAGAATGACCCTTGTATCATGAACACCTGGATTCATGACGGATGCAAGGACGTTTCAGTCAACCATTCACTCTATCGTGCTACCCTCAAGAAATCGCTTGACGAAATCTTTGCTGAAAAGAAAGAATGGATGAAGGACTGCATCGAAGGAAAGGTATTCGGAATCGGACTCGAAAGCTTCACTGTCGGTTCACACGATTTCTATACTGCCTATGCAGCGAAGAATAACATGATGCTCACCATCGACACGGGACACTACCATCCTACAGAGGTTCCTGGCGACAAGGTATCAGCTCTTCTTCAGTTCGTTCCTGAACTCATGCTCCATGTAAGCCGTCCTATCCGCTGGGATTCCGACCATGTCACCATCATGGACGACATGACACAGGATCTGTTCTCAGAGATTGTGAGGGCTGAAGCGCTTGAGCGCGTTCACTACGGACTTGACTTCTTCGACGGATCGATCAACCGTATCGGAGCCTATGTAATCGGCTCGCGTTCAGCTCAGAAATGTATGCTCAAGGCCCTTCTCGAACCAAGGGATCTCATCAGCAAGCATGAACTGGCCGGCGACACATTCGAGGTGCTCCAGCTCATCGAGGAAGGCAAGACTATGCCATGGAATGCTGTCTATGACGAATTCTGCGTACGCAACAATGTTCCTGTAGGCAACGATGTGATTGCCGTTATCAAAGATTACGAGAAAAACGTCCTTTCATTGAGAGCATAGCATGAACATTCTTATCGGACTTCTCATCATCGCGATAGGTGCATTCTGCCAGTCGAGCAGTTATGTGCCTATCAACAAGATACATAAATGGAGCTGGGAAAGTTACTGGCTCATCCAGGGCGTGTTTGCATGGCTGGTTTTCCCTGTTCTGGGAGCCTTGCTCGCCGTTCCCCAGGGCCATGGACTCTTTGAGCTTTATGGTGCATATCCGAAAGAGTCGCTTCTGACGATGCTGTTCGGAATCCTTTGGGGTGTAGGAGGTCTTACCTTCGGGCTGTCAATGCGTTACCTCGGAGTTGCCCTTGGACAGTCGATTGCCCTTGGTACATGTGCGGGACTTGGAACCATAATGGGTCCGGTTCTTCTGAATCTGTTCTTCCCTGAGCTGAATGCGCTTGAATCGCTCACCGGGGCTGTAATCATCGGTGTTGTGGCTACTCTCGCGGGCATTGCAATAATAGGCATTGCCGGAGGAATGAAGGCTGCCAGCCTGTCCGAGGAGGAAAAGAAGGAAGCCGTGAAGGATTTCAATTTTCCGAAAGGGCTTGCAATCGCGCTGCTTGCGGGATTTATGAGCGGATGTTTCAATGTGGGTCTGGAATTCGGTAAGGACATCAACTTCGGTGAGCTGACCCATCCTATGTTCCGCACCCTGCCTGCGACCCTGCTTGTCACTATCGGAGGCTTCTTAACAAATGCTGTATATTGCCTTTACCAGAACAAACGCAACAGGAC
>JBJFDE010000238.1:0-1852 GCA_051889855.1 Candidatus Cryptobacteroides sp.
AACTACGACAAATCTATCGAGTTCGCGCAGGAGGCCTTCAAAGGAGATTCCAATTCCGTGTATCCGAAAGTGATGATTGCCAAGAACCAGATTGCCCTGGGGCATAAGGAGGAAGCTGTGCCTTACTTGGAAGATATCACCCAAAGGGATGAATCAGCAATCAAAACCCTGACAATGGTGGAGGCCTTCTGTCTTAAAGCCGAATTGCTGTATGAGGACGGAAGGTATGAAGAAGCCTTGAGCACGTACGACAGTGCCTACGAATTGTCCCGTGAGTTGAAAGATATGAACTTCACTATGGCAATCTTCGACGGGAAGGCGGAGGTGTACGGGGCAATGGGACGGCTCGACCTTATGGATGATTTCCGGAAGCAGAGCAAGGCAGTATCCGACACTGTTTTCAACATTGAGAAGGAACGCGCATACGGGCTATTGATGCTCCGATATACCAACTCAGTCAATGAAATCAGGATTGAGCGGATGGACAAGGAAATCGAGAAAAGGAACAGGCGAATCTGGGGACTTGCCCTGATGATTCTTGTCGTCATGCTCTTCGCTGCATTGTACCTCCACGAGAGGAACAAGCGCTACAAAGCCCTTGCGGACAAGTATTACCAGGATTACCAGTCCGAGCTCATGAGGCTGAAAATGAGCCGTCCTTCCTCAAATTCAGACAATGAGAGGAACTCAAAACTGTTTGAGGCTATGACAGCCTTGATGGAAGAGAAAGAGATATGGAGAGATGCTGGCCTGTCCAGGGACTCATTGGCCGAGATGCTTGGGACAAACACCTCCTATCTTACCTCAATGATGTCTTCCTGCGTAGGCAAGAGTTTCAATGACTATGTCAACTCCTTCCGCATCAATGAAGCAATCCGCCTGCTGTCCAGGGAAGATGACGAAACCCCTGCGAGAATAATCGCCGAGCAAGTCGGATTCAACAATCTTTCGACATTCTACCGGGTATTCCAGAAAGTCACCGGATTCCCTCCTTCATTCTATAGGAAAGAGTTGCAAAACAAGAAAAAAACGAATTGATAATTTCCTTTTGCGAAATTTTCGCATTCGTGAAATCGTGGCAGAAAGCGTTGCAGAACGCATTTTTTATATTTGCTCTGAACAGAACCCGCACCGGGCGAATTCAGAGCAAATTAATTAATAAACCACGATATGAGAAAACGTTATTTCTTACTCACTGCCCTTGTTTGTGCTGCAGTGACGACTGGTTGCAACAATGGCAACGAGCCAGATCCTGTCATCGTTCCTGAACCGGAATTCAAACTGACAGAAACAGAACTTAACACCGAGGCATCGGGCACAATCTGCTCAGTGCCTTACACCATCGAAAACCCATCCGAAGACGGCAAAATCAACGTGTCCGGCAATACGGATTGGGCAACATTGAAAGATATCACGACAGAAAACATTGAAATAAAAGTTGAGGCAAACCCAACAGAAGAGAGCAGGAAAGCTGAAATCACCGTCACCTACAGCTACACCTATAACAAAGCATCAAAATCGCAGGTGAAGACTCTCACCATAACCCAGGATGGAAAGGAGCCTGAGCCGGTTCCGGATCCCGACCCTGAACTTTCAGTCTCCGCAGATATACCTGAGTTCGCCTGCGAGGGAGCGAAAGACTATGAGTTCGTCTATGAGTTGAAGAATCCTGTCAGCGGAGTGAAAGTAGAAGCATCCTCTGACGTTGACTGGGCAGGAAACATACGCATATTGGAAGACGAGAAGGCTGTACGCTTCGATGTAGCAGAGAATACCGCATACGAGAAGCGCGAAGGTAAAATCATATTGTCCTATACCTACAGCATCAACGGCAATGAGCCTGCCACCATCA
>JBJFDE010000239.1:0-1850 GCA_051889855.1 Candidatus Cryptobacteroides sp.
AACCGAACAGAACGTTTAATACTAAACTTATCAAAGAACTCTTTGGCATAGTGGCTGAAGCTGCTTAGCCGATATGTTGAATTTTTAACGGACTATTAATTATGTCAAAAAGGACATTAAAACGACAGCAATTCAGTATGGATTTTAAGCTCCAATTACTGAAAGAGTATTATTCGAGCGGCAGCTCGATGTATAGCATCAGCAAGCAACATGGCGTGGACGATGTGACATTTTTTCGTTGGGTCAAGTCCTTCGAGTCAAAATCATTATCTTTGCCAGAGGAATTGAGTGAATTAGAGAATCAGGTATATATGGCACGCAAGAAATCCATTGAGGGGAAGCCTTCCCCTGAGATGACGGAACTAGAGAGGCTCCGTGACGAGAACCTCCGTCTTCGTAAGGCCTTGTCATATTCCGAACTGCGCAACGAGGCCCTCCATGAGGTTCTGAGGATTGGCCGCGACCGATATGGCATAGACCTGCTAAAAAAAGCTGGCGCCAAGCAGTAGACAACCTTCGGCTCAGGCATCCCGGTGAATCCATCGGGAACCTGAGCGGACTGTTTGGCAAAAGTCGTGAAGGTTATTATTCCGTCAGTAAGGAGAAACGCAAGCGCAGGGAACTGTCCGAAACAGAGGTCGTCACCACCGTGAAGGAAATCCGTAGCCAGGCTCCCGGAATAGGAGCCTATAAGCTGTTTCTGATGCTCCGGGAGCTGTATCCCGAAGAGATGAGAGGACGTGACTGGTTCTATCGGCTGATGCATGAGAACAATCTCATGCTGAAACCCATGAGATGCCGCCACACAACAAATTCCAATCATAACTATCGTAAATACAGGAACTTGATAAAAGGGATCTCTATTGTGCGTGCCAACCAGCTGTGGGTCGCGGACATCACTTATATAGATACAGAAACGGGGGTTGTCTATCTGCATCTGCTGACCGACGCTTTTACCCATGAGATCATAGGGTGGACGCTGTCCGACAGCCTTGTCTCCTCCAATACTGTGGCAGCCTTGGATATGGGCATCGAGAATGTCGCGTATTTGGGGCTTGAAGGATTGATTCATCATTCTGACCGTGGCGTACAATACTGCTGTAACCTGTACACGGAACATCTGAAGGGTATCAATGCCACCATCAGCATGACGGAGGACTACAAACCTACGGACAACGCCATTGCGGAGCGCGTGAACGGCATCATCAAGCAGGAATGGCTTTATAAGATGAAACGTCCTCATGACCTTGAAGAAGCCAGAAGATTGATGACGGACATCATAGAGTTCTACAATACCAAAAGGCCACATAGAAGCAATCGGGACATGTTGCCACCGAGGAGGATGAGAGAGTCGCTCCATACACATTGAAAGGCTCAATGGAGGCTTTGCGCCTCCAGCCGCAAGGCTTCCTCCGCAGTGGTTTTTCATGACTGCTTGGCGACAAGAGAAAAAAGTATTTCCTTTGCACCTGTAAACTGATCCAGGAACAATCTGAAAAGGCTGTGAAGCTTCTTAGGAAGAAATCACAGAAGGTGTGAAGTGATGCAGTAAACAAACAAATAATCTGTGAAGTAAAATCAGTCATAGTCAAAGCTCCGTAGGAGCGACAGAACGCCATACTACTTACTTTTCAAAGGAGATATACTTCATAGGCCAGAGAAGATATACTGCTCTGACCAAGTAAGTATAACTGCTCTAAAAAGCATAAATCATCATGGAAATTATACGAACAAAGATCGACGGGGTGCTCATCATCGAGCCCCGTGTGTTTCGAGATGCGAGAGGCTACTTCTTTGAGAGCTTCTCGCAGCGAGAATTTGACGAGAAAATTACGCCCATACTTGGGCAT
>JBJFDE010000240.1:0-1844 GCA_051889855.1 Candidatus Cryptobacteroides sp.
CAGGACTTCTCAATCCGAAGAACGAAATGCACAGGATCGACGAAATATACCCTGACTATTCTCTTTGGGCAGCAAGCAAAGGTTCAGAGAACAAAGACTGGTATAAGAATCTTGTTCCTGTTACTGAATAGAATTTTTAACACAAAAGACTATTACTGTCCTATGAGCTTTTCTAAATACTTTACAGTCGTAAGTGCCGCCATGATTCTTTCAGCCGGCACTATTTCAGCGCAGGAGTCTCTCCGTCAACGAATTTCTGAAAATCCCCTTGTAGCCGCCGGTAATAGCAATGTTTATCCCATTCCCGACCAGGGAGCTCCGAAGGCATTGAAGGGATTCAAGCCATTCTATATCAGCCACTACTCCCGCCACGGGTCTCGTTGGCTCATCAGCCGTGATGATTATCAGAGGCCGATGTCGGTATTACAGGAACAATATGACAGAGGCAATCTTACTGCTCTCGGTGAAGATGTGATGCATCGCATGGAGATTGTCTGCAAGGCTGCTGAATCACGATATGAAGAGCTGACCGTCAAAGGAGCTGAACAGCAAAGGGACATTGCAAGAAGGATGTTCGACAATTATCCGGAGGTGTTTGGAAATGAAGCAAAGGTACGGGCACGTTCCACAACTGTCATAAGGTGCATTCTGAGCATGAATGCCTTCACGAATGCTCTCTCAGGATGCAACAAAGCTCTTGATATCAATGCGGATGCCAGCAAACACGATATGTATTATATGAACTGGTACGACCCTGAGCACATTGTGCCTGATGTTGACATGAGGGCCGTGACAGACAGTATCAGCAAGGCCAATATCCGTCCGCAGAGGTTCATGAGTTCCATTTTCAAGAATCCTGAAGGAATCAGCCCGTCATTCTTTTCTGAAATGTATATGATCTGCGGCAACGTTCAGGGTACAACAGTGTCCGAAGTGTCTTTCTGGGATCTTTTCACTACCGATGAACTCTACTCATTGTATTATTGCAGCAATGCCGGATGGTATTTCAACCACGGCAACTCCCCTGCCAAGAACAATATGCGTCCATTTGTCCAGACCAATCTGCTCAGGACCATCATAGCCCAGGCAGACAATGCCATCGGAGGCGGAGAATTTGCAGCAGACCTACGATTCGGACATGACGGCAATCTCTCTTCACTTGTTACTCTGATGAATATCAACAATCTCGGCGCATCCGTCAAAGAGATTGACAGGATTTCCGAAGTATGGAGCATCACGGACATCATTCCTATGGCTGCGAATCTCCAGATGGTATTCTACCGCAACAAAGCCGGTGAGGTAATAGTGCATTTCGCATTGAACGAGCAGGAAGCAACACTTCCTATCGACACATATCAGCCTTCCGGGGCAAAGAAATCCTCCACGGCGAAGTTCTACCTCTGGGACGATGTCAAATCCTACTGGAACGGTATCCTGGCCTGTTCGCCTGTCAAGAATTAATCCGTATGAACCATTGAGTTCGTTGAATTCATACCATGGAAAGTATTCAGCATTGGAAGGATTCCCAATATGACTGATGCGGAGGCTGCCAGGGTAAGGACCAGGTCGCCATATTCGGAGCAGAACGAAGATATTCTTGGAGACATATTTGCCCCGAGAATAAGTTCAGCAATGGAATACAGACCATCGGGCATCAACAGTTCAACAGTCACCAGTCCGAGACCGATTGACAGACCGGCTGCAAAGCAGCAGATGGATACTATGTGATTGAAGCGGTTGATATTTTCCTGCTCTGACCTTATCATGTCTATCACATCCATTTTGTCCAAGTTCATCCTCCTCACCAACAACGAGCAGGTGGAGAGCTGGGTGCGCCGCAACTA
>JBJFDE010000241.1:0-1844 GCA_051889855.1 Candidatus Cryptobacteroides sp.
ATACAATTCATAACTGTTCATTATGAATAAATGGCCTCAATAAGGAACTCAATTCCAGCACTTTTTCACTTGTAAAAATGTAACCAATAAAATCGAATCATTTGGAAATATTGATGAAAGTATCCACACTATAGCATGTCTACTGCAAGGATGCCTCTCCCACCCCTGAGACAAATACGTTCAAGTTGATTCTACCATCTGGATTATCTGCCTGTATATATGCCAGAACACGACCCATATATGCAGGAACTGAATTGCCATCAAATCTTCCAGTATAGAAAGGATCGGCATTTTCAAGTTTAATCAGCCTGCCTCCATCAACCATAAAATCCACTCTATCCCTTGAATCCAGGACACGATGCCCTTCCTTGTCAACAATTTCAGCAATAACATGTATTATCCCGTTTTTTTCATTCTCTGAAGGATATTCCGCTAAAAGATGTACTGATTCTGCCTTTCCGTGAGTATACAGAGTATATTCCGCCACAATGTTATCATTATTGATTCCTTTCAAACAGACCTTTCCCGGGACAAATTCCAGATCAATATATTTGGCATTGGAAATGGAATCGTTCTGCCATTCTGCCTCAACTTCTTTTTCATTCAGGAACAACGAAAGGCGTTGGCAGTTAGAAAATACTGCCAGTCGGATTGTGTCTCCATGAGAATAATTCCATATTGGTTCTGCATCAAACAAAAGAGTATCTGAATTAATCTCAGACTTTCTGAACGTTCCCGCATATACCATTGGTTTCTCATCCCAAAGAGATTTCCTATAGTACCCTCTCGGCTTAATAAAGCCTCCCAAATCCAGCAAACCACAGATAAATCCCCTTGATGGATAAGGACCGGCTTCCCCCAGATAATCGACACCAGTCCAAAGGAACTGACCAGAAATATAATCATTATCCTTTACAGCCTGCCAATATGGGTATTCGTGCCTGTTCTCGCTGCCATATATTATCCTGTCAGGATAAGTCTCATGATCCATGGCATACCTGTTTTCCGTATAATTGTATCCTGTGACATCAAGTAAATACGGATATTCAGTATGGTTCGACATCACGACACCCGCCATCGCACCTGTGACTGCTCTGGATGTGTCTATTTTCTTCACAACTTTGACAAGACGCTTTGCAATTTTCCCAATCCGTTCAGCACGAGGTTTGTCTGGTTGATAGCCTGGAACTGAATATTGGTTGATACCTTCATAATCCAGTATCGGATGTGAATATGGGTCATTCGGGTAATCGACTTCATTACCTATACTCCAAAGTATGATTGACGGGTGGTTCCTGTCTCTCAATATCATAGACTCCAAATCAGTTTCAGCCCATTTGTCAAAAAAGGAGGAACTGCCATGATATGATGGATTCTCCCCTACATTCCAGCCTTCAATCCATTTTTTCTTTGGGAATTCCCATTCGTCGAAAGCCTCATCCATGACCAGAAAGCCTAATTCATCACACATATCATAAATATACGGGCTTTGTGGATTATGACTCATTCTTATGGCATTTACACCGATGCTCTTCAAAGACAAAAGTCTCCTTCTCCAAACTGATTCCGGAACAGCAGCCCCCAGAGACCCGGCATCGTGATGGAGGCATACACCCTTTATCTTCATATTCTCTCCGTTCAAGAAAAATCCTCTGTCTGGATCAAAATGAGTCTCCCTTATTCCTGTAAGAACCGTTGATGAGTCCAACGTTCTATTATCAGAGTCAAGTATCTCGGTTTCGACCCTATACAGGAAGGGACTGTCCACTGTCCATAGGACAGGATCATTTATCTTCAGAATGCAATCATCCTGAATCTTGCTTCCCTTCCCGATAACAACCTCG
>JBJFDE010000242.1:0-6648 GCA_051889855.1 Candidatus Cryptobacteroides sp.
ATCTCATCTCCTATCGTGCAGATTGAGGCTGTTGTCATTGCTTGTTGGTGATGTTTTTTTCGAGATATTTGAGTATTTTTTCGACATAACCCGGCCCATTGTAAATGAAACCGGTGTAAATCTCTATCAGTGAGGCACCTGCATCCAGCATTTCCTGTGCCTGGGCAGGTGTCATTATTCCGCCTGCACCGATGATTGGCAGCCTTCCCTGGCTCTTTTCCCGGATGTATCTGACCATTTCCAGGTTCTTGCGGTATAGCGGTGCTCCGGACATTCCTCCTTTTCCGATTTCTGCGATTTTTTCCTGGGGAATAGTAAGGCCGTCACGTGTCCTTGTGGTATTGCCGGCCACGATCCCGTCAATGCCGGAAACTAGGGAATATTCTATGAGTTCATCGATTTGCGAATGGGACAGATCCGGTGAAAGTTTCAGCAAAACAGGCTTGTATGTGTCGAAACCGGTCCTCATGTTCAATAGGTTATCCATTATGTCAGACAGGCTGGAGACGTCCTGGAGGCTGGTCAGTCCCTCAACATTCGGGCAGGATATATTGATTACGAACATATCCACGTGGTCATAGAGGATGGAAAAAGCGGTCGCATAGTCCTCAGCTACCTGTTCTCCGTGGGACGATGAATTTGGGGCGATATTGCCGACAACAATTACTTCAGGACGGTCCTTTACCAGATTTCTGACAGCGTTGGAGGCACCTTCATTGTTGATGCCCATCCTGTTTATTATGGCATTGTCCTCCACGACCCTGAACAAGCGCGGCTTGGGATTTCCCGGTTGTGGCCTGGCCGTGAGCGATCCGATTTCGACAAATGAGAAACCGAAGTCACTCAATTCGTTATAGCATTCTCCATTCTTGTCAAGACCTCCGGCAAGGCCTACAGGACTGGGGAATTTGATGCCGAAAACCACTCTTTCCAACGACGGATGGGAGCGTTTGAAGAACAACTTGACAATTTTTCTGCAGAAAGGGATGCTGGAAGCGAGTTTCAGCATTCTCAATGTGAATACGTGTGCTGTTTCAGGGTTGAGCCTGAAAAGCAGAGGACGGATGAGTGTGCGATACATTGCCTGTCTATGTTTTGATTAACAAGTACAAATATAATCCATTTCCAAGGATGAGACAAGAAAGTTGTACGCGGATTCAACGTCAATGCCGTCATCGTGTGAAAATCACTTGATTTCGATAAATGTATTGTCATCGTAGAATACAACTATTTTGGATATTTTCCGCTGATTGTCAATTACTTGTAGAGGGGAGACCGGGATTTTTCCTTCTTGTGGGCGCGGTATTTCAGCTGAATCTGCCCCTGTGGCCGGAATTTTATCTTCACGACGTGGATGTACAGGCTTTTCCTGCACAGGTGAGCCAAAAGAGAAGAGGTTGTCCTGGATTGATTCATCCTCCTCCTTTTCTTGACTAACTTTCACGTCCGAGGCGGTCTTGTACATCTTTCCTGTACCGTTCAGCAGCCATTCGATATTAAGATTTGGATAATGTTTCATCATGCTGGTGATGAAGTCCCAGCCAGGTTTGTTCCTGCCGGCTAGAATATGGGAGACACTAGCCCTGGCAACATTGATGGTGTCGGCGAATTGGGAGCGGGAGATATTTTCAGCTGCGAGAAATTGTTGTAACCTGTTATTCATATTTCTAAACATTGTTTTCACAAATGTAGCAACAATAAATGTAAATTCAAAATTAAAAATTGCTTTACAAAAGTGAATTAACAGAAATACAATGAGGTAAAACGGATAAATATCATAAAGCGATACTGTATATTCTATCACGTAATTAATTGATTATTACTTCAAAAACTATAAACAATCAATCACAATTTCTTTAAAACAGTCCACTTAGCCTTGAATTTACTTGCTTTATATCAATGCCATATTTAAAATACGATTAATAAATTACTGATTATCAATTATATACAATAACGCTATTTATTACATAAATTATTCTTATTTTACATTTATAATTATTTACAAATTTTTACGGGATATACATTTTCCTTTTGTAAAGTTTACAGATATAACAATAGCCACAATTTTTGTAATCTACATCGTTGTACTTTTGTAAATTGATTGAGATTTGCTTATCACATCACGTTTGTGTAATTTTGTAAAAATTTGAGAATACAAAAACAGATGATACCAGACATAAAAATTGAAGATTACAACTATCCTCTGCCCGATGACAGGATTGCAAAATACCCTCTTGCCGAGAGGGATTCTTCTTACCTTCTCCATTACGATGAAAAAGGCTCAATTTCACGCCACATATTCAGGGAAATTCCGGACCTCCTGCCGGAAAATGCCCTGATGCTGTTCAATGATACCAAAGTAGTACCTGCCAGGCTTCATTTTGTCCGCGAGACAGGTGCCCGGATTGAAATATTCTGCCTGCAACCTGTAAATCCTGCAGAGTACAACCTCTCTTTTGCAGCTACTGATGTATGCGAATGGAAATGCGTCATCGGCAATGCCCGCAAATGGAAAAATGACACTCTGTCATTGTATATTCCGGAAAATGCTCCGTCAGATGCATCTGAACTGGGCCTGAAAGCAGAGCTTGTCTCCCGTGAAGGACAGACCGGAGTTGTAAGATTCATCTGGAACGGTGGGCTGCCTTTCTCAAGAGTGCTTGAAATTTGCGGCACAATACCGATACCTCCATATCTCAACAGGGAGAGTGAATCCATTGATACAGAACGTTATCAGACTCTGTATGCCAGGCTGAGGGGCTCTGTGGCAGCGCCGACTGCAGGCCTGCATTTCACAGAGGATGTGCTCTCGAGAATCAGGAAGCGGGGAATTGAAACTGAAACGGTATGCCTGCACGTTGGCGCTGGTACTTTCCTGCCGGTCAAGGAGTCGGAAGTTGCAAAACACCCGATGCACCGTGAGCCTTTTGCAGTCAGCATTGATCTTCTCAAGAAGCTTAGATATTCACAGAAAAAGGTAATTGCGGTAGGAACAACCTCCGTGCGCACATTGGAATCTCTCTACTATGCAGGTGTATCTTGCATTGAAAACGGACATCCTCACGAAGTTGAGCAGTGGTCTCCATATAACCGGAACTATTCCTATTCGACTGATGAAGCTCTGGATGCATTGATTCAATATCTTGAAAATCACGGACTTGATGAGATTAAGACTGGCACGCGCATCATTATTGTTCCTGGATTCAAGTTCCGCTTCGTGGACTATCTGGTTACCAATTTCCACCAGCCGGAAAGCACCCTGATCCTGCTTGTTTCGGCATTTCTTGGCGGAGACTGGCGCCGGGTCTATGATTTTGCCCTTGAAAATGACTTCCGTTTCCTCAGCTACGGGGACAGTTCGCTGCTTACCAAGGTTGGCGATATGGGAAAATAAAGAGGATAATTTGGACAATATCCTCTTTTTTGTTAGATTTGTCAATGATTATGCAAAAACTTGCCTAATAATTCCTGGTCAAGTACCCATAATCTGCTGAAACCAAAACTGATTCGATTATTATGAACGAAGATTGGAATGAATTCGACAGCATTAGCCCGTATTCCGATGAGGAAGCTGTCGTAGCGTTGGGAAAACTTGCCGATCATCCTGTAGTTTCAGAGGTGTCCAAGTCATTGTTCCCTAAGGAAAAAGACGATTATCTCAAGAATGTACTGAAGAGCATAAAGAGTATTGACGAGTTCCAGACTCTTGTCATGGCGCGGGCTGTGGCCTGGGTTCTGGACCATACAGCCCATAACTTTTCTTACGACGGTATTGCCAATTTCAAGAAGATAAACGGTCGTTTCCTTGCGCTTTCTAACCACAGGGACATCATTCTTGACCCGGCCATCACCCAGGTTGTGCTTTATCAGAATGGAATGCAGACCACTGAAATAGCAGTCGGAAGCAATCTCCTTTCAAACCCTTACGTGGAGTCTCTTATCCGCTCCAACAGGATGATAAAAGTCATCAGGGGCATCAATGCAAGGAGTCTTTATCTTTCATCGCAGCTCCTGTCGAAGTATATCAGGACCTGTATTACAAGCGGAAAGAGTTCAATCTGGATTGCCCAGCGCGAGGGACGTACCAAAAACGGCATTGATACTACAGAGCAGGGCCTTCTCAAGATGCTGGATATGAGCGGCACCAAGGATTTTACGTCCAATTTCGAGGAATTGAACATTATTCCGCTGAGCATATCATACGAATACGAACCTTGCGACATAATGAAAGCAAGGGAGCAGCTTATTTCCCGCACCCAGAAATATGTCAAGGCACCTAAGGAGGACCTTATCAGCATTATGACAGGTATCCAGCAACAGAAAGGCAATATCCACCTCAATATCGGCGAGCCTCTTACTCACGATGAGATTCAGGAGGCATCTTGCTGTTCCAAGAATGACAGGTACCAGGCCATCAGGCATGCCGTTGATATCAGGGTCATAGAAGGATACAAGCTTTGGAAGACCAACTATATAGCCTACGATATGGTCAATCATAGTTACAAGTACAGCCATTTGTACTTGCCGGCCGATGTGGAGAACTTTACATCCTATATTGAGCAGCAGCTTGACAAGGTGGAGAAGTCACTGAACCGTGCTGACCTTAGGGAGATTCTGCTGAGGATTTACAGCAATCCGGTATCTGAAAAAGAGAAGCTTGCCGCTTCAAAGGCATAAAGAATTGAAAAAGGGGCTTGACAAAGCCCCTTTTCAATTCTTTATATGAACATCCACCTGAGGGAATGGGAAATTAAGTCCCTTTTCCGGCAAATCGGTATAGATTCTTTCGTTGATATCATATTTGACATTCCAGTAGTCAACTGACTTGACCCAAGCTTTCATCGTATATTCTACTGAACTGTCTTTCAGTGCATTAAGGGCGACAAAAGGATCTGCTGCACCGGGCGTAGATGAATCCAGGATTCTCGGGTCGTTCTTCAGGATGCCGAGCATAACTTCTTTTGCTTTTGCATTGTCTGCTCCATATTCCAGGGATACGAGCCATTCTAGCCGGTTAACCTCGTGCTCGAACAGATTCTGGATATTACCGTTGGAGAGTGCTCCGTTCGGCAGAATAATTGTCTTGTTGTCGAATGTCCTGAGCTTTGTACTAACAATGTTGACTTCAGCAACCCTCCCTGAGTAGCCTAAGGCTTCGATATAGTCTCCGGTTTTGAATGGCTTGAAAATCAATATCATAATGCCTCCGGCAAAGTTCTGCACGGTACCGCTCAGCGCCATACCTATCGCCATTCCTCCCGCTGCCAGTACAGCCGCGAGTGACGTTGTGTTCACTCCTAGCGTACTGACCGTCACTAGAATCAGCAGGATAGTGAGCGTAATGGAAACCAGGCTGTTGACAAAGGTTGCCAGGGTCCCTTCCGTGTGGCGTTTCTCGAAAATCCGCCTGAGCATCCCCTTGACACGCTTTATCAGCCAGGCGCCGATAGAATAGATTATCAGCGCTGCGACTACTTTCAATGCAAACGAGACGGCATCGTAAACAAGGTTCTGGAAGAACTGGTCAGGATTGTTGATCAGTTCATTGGCCATATTCGCAATTGCGACCCGTGCCGAATCGGCAACATTCAAGGTGTCAACAGGGGGGATGTCCAGAGGCATTTATTTGATATTCAAATTATTGTAGAGCTATTGTTTAAAACAACTTGTCCACGGCCATTATGATTTCTTCAGCAGGCAGGTCTGGACTGAGGATGAGATCAGGCTCCTTGAGCACGTAGCCCTTCTTGGTGGCATTGAATAGACCTCCTCCAGTGATATTGAGCATCACGGTTTCGTCCTTTTTGACTACGCCAGCATCGAGGGCCTGTTTCAGGCTGGCAACTGCGCATGCGGAAGCCGGGAAAATGTCATATCCCTCGAGATTGTTGTACTGGACAACCCAATATACAATCTCGTCGTTGCTGACTTTGAACATATCTCCATTTGATTTCTCAAGGACATCAAAAAGACCTCCTGCTATGCTGTAAGGCGGTTTTCTGTTTGAAAGAACCTTTCCGAGAATGACCTCTGCCTTCCTGCGGGACTCTTCCGGAGTTATCGGAACAAGGCTCCTGCTGTGTGCCTTCCAGGAGTCATACATAAGGGTGAACGGTGAATTCTGGCTGGCATAGATCCTCATCCTGTTCTCTCCGAAACGTCCGTCAGCGGCCAGTCTTTCAGCATTCTCCCAGGCTGCTATGGCACCGGTTCCACTTCCCACTGCCTGAAAATATGCATCTGGAATCCTTCCTATCGCTTCTACGGCAGAGAGTACTGTAGTGCCCATTCCGTCTCGTCTGGCTACGTTCTTTGCACCGCCTTCCGCCATGAAACGAGGATTCTGGCAGATTTTCTCGCCTAAGGCAATGGCATCATAATAATCTGTGCCTGAAGGTGTTGCTACAACCTTTACGCAGGATGACAGCTTCTT
Organism: Candidatus Cryptobacteroides sp.; assembly: GCA_051889855.1. GTDB lineage: Bacteria > Bacteroidota > Bacteroidia > Bacteroidales > UBA932 > Cryptobacteroides. Next base: position 6,434 of record JBJFDE010000242.1, read on the forward strand.
GGAGAACCAAAGGTCCCCGGCATTGTCCTTAGGTATGCAGATTACTATCGGGATATTATTGTCGGAGCAGACTTTGGCGAACGCCCTTGCCGTATTGCCTGCGGACTGGACTACGAGGATTCTCTTGTTCTTCCTTGGGAGTCTTGCGCAGACCGAGAAAGCCTCAGTCTCCTTGAATGAACAGGTTTCCATCTTGGCCCCAAGTTTCGGGCAGA
>JBJFDE010000243.1:0-1841 GCA_051889855.1 Candidatus Cryptobacteroides sp.
AGGGTCTTTTCCACGATGCAGGCGTTGCACAGGAGGCTGTTGATGCAGGTATCCATTTCACTTATGACGATCATGGTCACCCTGAGCTCGGCAAGATTTCAAAGGCTGTCCTTTTCAACGACCTTCTCGAGAAGAAATTCAAGGAGATAGGACTTAAAGTAAAGAGCCGTCCTGTTGAGATCGGATATGATGTACGCTGCCAGGACCCTGTTGCTTATGACCTTACATACTGCACAGAGCTTGCAATGGGTGTTTATCAGCTCTATAGCGAAGGCAAGACCGGATGTATGGTCTACGTTGACGCTTATGGAAATGTTTCACCTCTGTATCTTGCTGACCTTCAGGATCCTGAGACCGGAAAGATTCCTCCTCGCGTAGTTGATATCAACGCAGGTACAGCACAGAACTACTACAAATACATCGCTCACTACATCTCTTCAGAGGACTATGAGGCTGTAAAAGCCCTCGGCATCGCCAACCCTGAAGCATACGATTTCAGAGCTATCCTTGAGTGGTAATTCTTTCTGATTTGTTATTTATGGGGCTGACTGCATTGGTCGGCCCTTTAATTTATTCTTGCCACCCAAACAACAAACTCAGACCTCTATGAATAAAAAGATAAAATCCATTGCAGCATTCTCAGCGGCTGCAATTCTCCTGACTGCCTGCGGAACAGTGGCATTTACAGGACGTAAACAAGTCCTCCTGTTCTCAGACAGCGATATTACTTCCCTTTCTGAGCAGTCCTATACAGAATTCATGCAGACAGCCAAAGAGTCTTCGGATGCATCACGGACAGCAATGCTGGTTGAAGTCGGCAGACGGATGACTGCGGCCCTTGAGTCCTACCTCTCAAAAACCGGTCAGAACAATGCTCTGATGAACCTCAGCTGGGATTTCAAACTGGTTGAATCCAGCGAAGTCAATGCTTTCTGCATGCCTTCAGGCAAAATCGTCTTCTATGAGGGAATCATGCCGATTGCAAATACTCCGGACTACATCGCTGTGGTAATGGGACATGAAATGGCACATGCAATTGCCAAACATGGAAATGAAAGGATGAGTCAGGAAGTTGCAATGAATGCTCTTGAAATAGTTGCTTCGCAGGTGATTGGACAAATGAAAGGGGAAAATGCCCAGAATCTGTTCGACATCGGTTTCAACATCGGGAGCCAGCTGGGCGTACTGCTTCCATATTCCAGAAAACATGAGTATGAAGCAGACCGTATAGGTCTGTATCTCATGGCAATAGCAGGATATGACATTGAGGCGGCTCCACAATTCTGGGAAAAGATGTCGGCTGGAGGGAAAGCATCATCGAACGACTTCTTCAGTACCCACCCATGTGACAGCAAGAGAGTCGCAGCACTTAAGGAAGCACTTCCGGATGCCCGCAATTATATAGCTGCAGGCAAATAGAAGTTCCTTCTGACATTGCAGTAGCATCATTTTTGCACGATACACATTCCGGATATTTTAAAAGATATTGCCATGGATAAAGGAAAATTCTACAGCGGGCTCGCAATCATGGTCGGCCTCATCGTACTAGGGTTCAATATCCCGAAAGCAGTCAGCGATTACCGTTCATTCGACAGAACAGTGAATGTCAAGGGTTTATGTGAAAGGGAAGTGAAAGCAGACAAAGTAATATGGCCTGTCACATTCAAGGTGGTGTCAGACGAGATTCAATCCATATATGACCAGATTGACCGTAATAACCAGATTATCAAATCATTCCTTATTTCAGGAGGAATATCGGAAGACGAAATAAGCATTTCGGTTCCTGTTATTTCAGACAAATATGCCAATGAATATGGCAATAATGACAGGACATACAGATA
>JBJFDE010000244.1:0-1838 GCA_051889855.1 Candidatus Cryptobacteroides sp.
TGCAGGAGAACTACAACCGCATCAAGGACGAGGTGAAGCAGATTGTAAAGGACGAGCTGGAGCGCATCGCAGGCGATGAGAGCCTGAAACATCTGCTGCAAAATAAGTAAGAAAAGGCGGTAGTGGACAAAGATTCCGCTACCGCCTAAAATGAAGAAAGCCCTCCAAGTATGCTGCCTTGCGGCTCGCCTGGAGGGCTTATTATATCGTGCTAATTGAAAAGTTCTATCTTTTCTATCAGAGTTGAGTGTGCGGTAAATGGAATTACCTTCCTGTGCTGTAATCTTCCGACAATGATACCGGGATGCACATTGAACTTTTCTGCATAATGTCGAATCGTATCAGCAGAAAAGTCTCCCTGCCTGATTATCTCGTTTTCCTCTGCCTGAGACAGTAAGGTTCGTGAAGAGAAAGCATCGGCCTCTTCCTCCTTTTCCTTCTGTTTGTCCGCATATTCTATGTCTTCCAAGAATATGTCTTTCTTGCCATGTAGCAGGATGTGTCCCAATTCGTGGAAGAATGTGAACCAGAATATGTCGTTTCTCTTATGTCTTCCCGTCATCTGAATGCAGGGCACATCATTGATCCATCTTGTGGAGCCGTTGATGGGAGCCTTGGGCAGACAAGGTGTATAAACCAGCTTGACGCCCGCCTTGGCGCACAGGTCCTGCAATGACACGGCAAAATCAGCAGGATGCTCGGCACAGAGGCTTTTCATGGCAGGAATAGCTTCACGCAGTGCCTTCTCGGAAAACTCGCAGACTTCCGTCTCCGCTGCCTGTACTTCTCCCTGACGCAGCCATGCGGATATGGCGTGCGGCTCTTTGGTGTTATTGAGGGATATACGGAATGCCACTTTCAACTGTTGGTTCAGGTAGTAGTCTTCCCAAGCCCTTTCCGTGCTGACCTGAAAGAACGAGAGCAACGCCTTGACCTTCTCCTCAACCGTCTTTACCATGGGAATCCATCCCAGTTCCATCATTTTTGCCAAGGGAAACGAACATGCCCATTCGTATGCCGAGGCCAGTTGCTCTTCTCTTTTCTGTCGGGCTACATACTCATCATACCCGCGCTGTATGTTCAGCCAGAAATGTGCGGGAATCTTTGTGACACTCTCGAACGCCACAGCCATATCCGAGGTCACGCTGCTCTTGCCGCCAATGACGGCAAAGATGGTCTTCTCCGGTTTTGAAGTGCGCACAGCAAACTCCTTTACGCTCATCCCCATCTCTTTCAGCTTGTCTGAAAGGGTGATACCGGGATGAAACTCCACCGGCGGAACGAATTTCTTTAAAGTTGCCATAATACTATACTATTTACCGTGATAATTCACTATTTCTACAATTTCTACTCCTTTTATCTCTATCCAGACATACTTGCCGTTTTCATCGGTCGGAACGGGATCTTCATGAGGCTCAAATATCAGCCGATACGGCTGGTCGAGGTCACAAGCCCATTGTCCTTTCCTGTTTTCGCTCAGTTCATGATAGCGTCCCGGCAGGTAACGCACATCTTCCAATGTTTCGGCCCGATAGAGGTCTCGAAGACGCTTCTGGAACAATTCAGCTCTTGCCTGACCAAGTTCCTTTAAGCATTTTCGTGGGTCAGATGCTATCTTCTCCAGTTTCTTGCTCTGAAAGAATATATCCATTGGCTGTCTATATTTGACTTACATATTCTGTTATACTTTTCTGCTGCAAAGTTACAGTTTTATTTTCAAATAACAGATAGTGTTATTCAAAAACAGGTGATAATTTATGTTTTTTTGGCTAAATCACATACTTTTACCTCCTCATCCGCTCCAATTCCTCATCCCGTCGAATCTTCTCATTGAGTTT
>JBJFDE010000245.1:0-6621 GCA_051889855.1 Candidatus Cryptobacteroides sp.
GGGGTCACGGATGTTTTGCTCGAACTTCTGGAACCAGACGGAAAACAGATCGTATCACAAAAGGTATCAGTTTCTTCAAGACGGGTTTCTCCTAATGGAAAAATTTATGCCGATGCGCTCCTGAATGTTCCTTCTGTGAAACTATGGTCGGCTGAAACCCCATGGCTCTATACTCTCAGGGTCTCATCGTGCGACAAGTCAGGTATTACTGAGAGGGCAGAACTTCAGATAGGCTTCCGCGATGTCCGGATTGCCGGCAATCAGTTCCTTGTTAACGGCAAACCGGTGTTGATCAAGGGTGTTAACCGGCACGAACTCAATCCGTACAAAGGCTATGTTGTGTCAGAGAAGGATATGATTAATGATATTCTCATTATGAAAAAATTGAATATCAATGCAGTCCGTACGAGCCACTATCCGAATGATCCACTTTGGTACTCCCTATGTGACAAATATGGACTGTATGTCATTGATGAGGCTAACGTAGAGTCCCATGGTATGGGATATGGGGATGAGACTCTCTCAAACAATCCAGCTTACCTCAATGCTCATCTTTCGCGCATCAGCCGTATGGTACGCCGCGATATAAATCATCCTTCTGTCATAATCTGGAGTTTGGGCAACGAGGCTGGTCCCGGAGACAACTTCGTTGCCGGGTACAAGATGGTCAAAGAAATGGATGCTACCCGTCCTGTCCAATATGAAGGCTTTCTGGATTATGACAATCCATGGAAAGAAATCTGTTCTGATATCATATGTCCGATGTATTATGAATACAACTTCTGCGAGCGCTATCTTGAGAATAACCCTCAGAAACCTCTGATTCAATGTGAATATGCCCATGCAATGGGCAACTCGATGGGAGGTTTCAAGGAATACTGGGACCTTGTCCGGAAATATCCGGCATACCAGGGTGGCTTTATCTGGGACTTTACGGATCAGGCTCTGTATTGGAAAAGCGATCCGGCCACATACGGGACGGACCATATCTTTGTGTACGGAGGGGATTTCAATGATTACGATGCGAGTGACAACTCATTCTGCTGCAATGGCATTCTCGCGGCAGACCGCACTTTACATCCTCATGCTCATGAGGTTGCATATCAGTATCAATCCATCCACACTTCGGCTTCTGCATGCGATGCCTCAGCGGGAAAAGTCCAGGTCTATAACGAAAATTTCTTCATCGATCTGTCGCAGTATTATGCCTGTTGGTCAGTCGAGGTTGACGGAACTCCTGTCTTGAGCGGGACTGTCGGATCTCCTGCAGTCGGGCCACAGGAAACAGCATCTCTTGATCTTGGCTACAATAAAGAAGACATTCTTGCTGCTGCCGGGGTGAAGGACCTTGCTACGCATGATGTCTATCTGAATGTACGTTGGCTCCTGCGCCGCACAGATGGCATCCTCCCTGCATCCACTGAAGTATCTTATGATCAGATATGTATCAACGAAGCCGCTGTGGTCCTCCCTGAAAACCATTCCGGCAAACCGGTGGAATACAGAATGGATGGCAATATCCTCCAGTTTAATGGTCAGATGACCTTGTGTGGACTATCGGCAGAGAGAATTGGAACATGGCGCGCAGATTTCGATCTTGAGAGCGGCTCCATGGTCAGTTACATGGTTGACGGCAGGCAGATGCTTCAGGAGCCTGTCACTCCTTGTTTTGCAAGGGCTGTAACAGAAAATGACCTTGGCTGCAACTTTGACAAGATGATGGCTATATGGAGAGAATCTGAAATTGTTCCGGCAACAGTAGAAATTGAAGAACATGAAGACTGTTCATGTATAAAAGTAGTATCAAAGCCGATAGGGGAGGCTGCCGTCGTAATTATGGAATATAATATTCATGCTGACGGTGAAATAGTTGTGACTGAGTCATTCAAGGATGCCGGCAGACTTTCCGATGCTCCTCTTCTACCTCGTTTCGGGTTGCAGATTGTAATGCCAGGAGAATATTCTTGCATGGAATACTTTGGCAAGGGACCTTTCGAGAACTATGTGGACAGGCAGAGTTCGGCCCTTGTCGGGCACTATAAGCAGAGAGTCGAAGATCAGTATCATTACGGTTATGTACGTCCTCAGGAGTCCGGGACAAAGACAGGAATGAAATGGCTGAAGGTGACAGACGAAAACGGTACCGGACTGGAAATATCTTCAGATCAGAAGTTTTCAGGTTCTGTTCTTCCGTTCTCTGTCGAGGATATGGACGTATGTATGCTCGGAAACGAACAGGCACATTCTCTCGAACTAAAGGGAAAGGCTTATGAAAATAACCGTTCTGCTGGAAAGACCTATGTCAATGTTGATTTGCTCCATTGCGGTTTGGGCTGCGTAAACTCATGGGGTGTCTGGCCACGCCATGAATACCGGGTTCCAGCGGAGGAATACACTTTCCGACTGAGAATCCGTCCGGTCAATAACTGAGTTCAATTTGTCGGATCAGGGCCTCTGGTATAAATTTGATGATGATAATTTAGTGATTGGAATAAATGGACTTTGATAGTATGAAACGATTGATCATAGCTTTGGCTTTGGCAGTGTGCGCCCTTCTGACAGGTTCCGGAGTTTCTGCCGAAGAGTATTCATGGAAGGCAAAATGGATTTCCAAGGAGCAATGCATGAGCGAGGCGAACACATGGCTGGCGTTCAGGAAGGATGTTAACCTCGACAATGTGCCAGAATCATTGGTTGCCAGAATCGCGGCGGACAGCAAATATTGGCTTTGGATCAATGACAATATGGTGGTCTTCGAAGGTGGCCTCAAGAGGGGGCCTGCTCCGGGGAACGGCTACTATGACGAGGTAGAGATTTCTTCTTTCCTCAAACCAGGCAAGAACAGGATAAGCATCCTTCTCTGGTATTTCGGGCGTGCAGGTTTCAGCCACATGAGCAGCGGCATTGCCGCAATCCTTTTTGATGCCCGGGCAGAAGGCGTTGAAATACTTTCAGACAAAAGCTGGGAATGCGAGGTCCATACTGGCTATGGCACCGCACACTGTCCTGTGACCAACTATCGGCTTTCTGAGAGCAATGTCCGTTATGATGCCAATGCAATGCCGGAAGATTGGTACAACCTTGACTCGCCGGCCTGGTTCGGCCCGGCAATCGAAATTGGCGTAAAGCCTGGTCTACCTCCTTTCGGGAAACTGGTCCGCCGGCCTGTCCCGCAATGGAAAGATTTCGGTTACAGAGAATATGTGTCCACCAACCACTCCGGAGACACCCTTTTCTGCCGTCTCCCTTACAACTGTCAGTTTTCACCGTGTCTAAAGGTCGAAGCACCTGCAGGCAGAGTCATATCCATGGTCACAGACCACGACTATGTAACCGGGGCCAAGTGTGTCAGTGGTGAATATGTCACGAAAGAGGGAATACAGGAATATGAGCATCTCCCCTGGATGAACGGAGATATACTCATGTATATCATCCCTTCTGATGTAAAAGTTCTCGAAGTAGGTTTCCATGAAACAGGCTATTCTACGGAATTTGCCGGGCAATTCTCATGCGATGACCCTTTCCTGAACGAATATTGGGAAAAGGCGGTCAGGACTATGTATGTGAATATGAGAGACAATTATTTCGACTGTCCTGACCGCGAGAGGGCCCAATGGTTCGGTGACATAGTCAATGACCTGAATACCGCATTCTACTGCTTTGACCGTCAATCGGATCTTCTTGCCATAAAGGGATATCTCGAACTTGTCAATTGGCAGAAACCTGACGGTGTCCTCTATCATCCTGTACCTTGCTCCAACTATTTCAAGGAACTTCCGATGCAGCTCATAAATGTTGTCGGATGGTATGGTATCCATAATTTATGGTTCTATTCTGGCAACGATTCTTTCGTGGCTGAAGTTTATGAACCGATACATAAGTACTTGCATGAGGTATGGCAACTTGATTCCGATGGCCTTCCCGTTTACCGCATCGGAGACTGGGACTGGCCGGACGAAGGACAGCACAGAGACAGGACAGCACAGCTGAACTTCTGGTATTATCTTGCTCTGAAATCTGAAGCCGTCTTTGCACGGATGCTTGGCAAGGATGAGGATGCGCTGGAGGACGAGGCTATGATGGAAATCATTGCAGAGAAGGTAAATGCAGGCTGGTGGAACGGTATGGAGTACCGCAGTCCTGACTATGATGATCCTCATACAGATGACCGGGTACAGGCTCTTGCCGTCATATCTGGCATAGCCACGCCTGACAAATATCAGGCAATCAAGACAATTCTCGGGAGGGAATACAATGCATCCACATATATGTTCCCATATGTCCTTGATGCCCTCTATATCATGGGCGAACCTCAGATGGCAATTGACAGGATGAAGATGAAATACTCCACGGTGATGAAGGAGGGCTGCTCAACGCTGTATGAGCATTGGGACTTTACCGGTTCGTGCAATCATGCATGGACGTCAGGAGGTGTCATCTCAATGTTCAGGCAGCTTGCCGGAGTGGATGCCATTGAACCTGGATACCGTCGTTTCAAGGTGGCTCCACAAATGGCTTCACTCAGGCATATCAGTGTATCCTTCAAGACCGGATACGGAATGATTGACGTAACTCTTGACCGCAATGGCAGTAAGGTGAAAGCTGTCATAACGGTTCCTGAAGGAACGGAATGCGATGTCACACTCCGCAATGGAATAAATGAAACGCTCCATCCCGGGACTCATACTGTAACTCTATGATTATTGCCATTGACTTTTGTGGTCGGCAATGCTCTTGTAATTAATACGGATGGTGGGATAGTATGGCGACATTTTGCAATTTTCCTTGATTTCCGCCATACTATCGCCATATTTATCAAAATAAATAGTTATTTCTGTGACGAAAATAACCTATATATCCGCTCGCTCGGGATGACAGTAGAGGCTCTGCTTGCTCGGGATGACCGTTGTCATTTCGAGCGAAGGTCCGTAGGACCGGAGTCGAGAAATCTTTATAGAGGTTTAGTCAGTTGGACATTGAGTTCCTGGACGGCGGATTTGTAATTTTTGTCACCTTCGGCTTCGATGCAGAGGGTTATGCCGGTCCACTGACGCTTCGGATCTTTACCGAAGTAGGTGGTGGTGTCCACCTTGAAGGTATTCGGGGCAATCTGCTCTGCGGGACCGCTTATAAGGACAATCCTCGGCTTGACGGCTGCATGGCACTTGCTGCGCCTTGTCATCGTGGAATCCACGAAGACGGGCTTGAGAGTGAACTGGTCACCGCTCAGACGGATATTCATCTTGACATGCTTTTCTGGCTGATATTCAATGAGTTTCCCATCTATCTCCGCACTCACCCACTGACGTTTCTTGCCGTGGTTCTCCTGATATATCTGCTTTGTCAGGGCGACCATTTCCTCATCCTGATACCAGAACTGCTCGTGCGAGTCCTGGCTTTCGTGACCGTCAGGGAACCATCTTGAATAACGGCATTCTCCTTCCGGACGAGGATCGTTGAGGGCCTTTTCGATGAAAAGTGCCATGTAGTCAAGAGTATGGCGGCAAAGGTCAAAATGGCCTCTTCCGGCATCGCACAAGAATGAAATGCGGCTGTCCGGATACATCATCTGGAATGCCAGTGCAGGCAGAAGACGGGCCTCCCACCATTCATATTCGCCCATTATCATCAGACCGGGAATTTTGTCGATGTTCCTGGTTCGTCCCCATTCCAAATTTGCACGTCCATAGCCGCAAAGGTTGGTGCGCGGAGCGTCGCCGTGGTAGGAGATGATGCAGAGGGTACGGTCAGGATTCCACGCAGCGAAGTTCCACGGGAAGGTTGCCTGGGCGGAATGGCCGAAAGGGATAATCTTTGCCGAGGCAATCTCCGGATGAGAGGTACCCTCAGCAAAATCCTGCATTATCTTTTCGAATCTTTCCTGACATCCGGAGGTCACGTCCCAGTTCTGTGAACCTCTCTGAATGAAAGCCATGGCCACTCCGAGGGAGTCCATCCGGGAGCAGAATTCTGCATCCCGGAAGAGGACTTCTTCGGTCATGTTCTGGTGGCAATAGAGCACGGCACGTATCTGATTCCCATTCTTCGGGAGCCTGATGTAGGCTCTGTTCCCTTCTTCTCCGCAGTAATTGTCGAAATGCACCATACCCTGGCCGGAAGCCGTAATGGCGGTCAGAGTAAGAATCAAGATGGTTATGGATGTAATTAATCGTTTCATTATCATATTATTAAATTCAGCTCTCCCGACTCGCTCCGCTCGAGATGACATTGTGTTTGTCGTACGGGGAGAACAGGATGTTTATCGCTCGAGATGACAGATGTCATTTCGAGCGAAGGTCCGCAGGACCGGAGTCGAGAAATCTTTTCGTCAGTAGAGGATACAGAACACGTCTGAGCCGAATCATTTGTCACAGAAAAGGAAAGTTCCGAAACCGAAATGCTCATAGTAATATCCTTCCGGACCGACTTTGTCAATCACCTCTTTGGTGTTTGGCATCGACAGGCCTTTCCTGCGGACATAGTGGTTGTACGGCATTTCATACACAGGACGGAATTCTCCTCTTGCCTGTTCTGAAATCACCGGCCAATTGCAATATTTCCCGGTTACGTCCGTCCACTGCTTGAACGGCAGGTCATTGTGTCCGGCATTGTAACGGGCAG
>JBJFDE010000246.1:0-6601 GCA_051889855.1 Candidatus Cryptobacteroides sp.
TAAGGCATACAATGGCCACTCATTCTATGGCAAAGATGATACGTGAGGGAATGGACGCTTGACATAAATATGATAGAAGACGATTCTATTTTCAATGAAGCAAACTGGAAACTGGAGGAGTTCGAAAGTGAAGGCTATCATAATAATTTTTCCTGGTATTATACTTTTAATTAACGGCTGACGATTTGAGAGCACTCCCACCTTATCCTCGTTGCCTAAAACAAAAGCAGCATTCTTTCAAACGCTGCTTTTATTGTTCGTCCAGCACGAACGTATTCTAACGGGTGAAAGTCCCCAAACTGCCCTGATAGTGGGAAGGTTACAGCCAAAGGCAAGGGTGTCCGCCGGCACGTACGGTGGTGAGAGGTCGGAAAACGAAAGTAGGAAGAAAACTTTCGTTTTCCTCCTACTCGATTAAAGGACTTCGATAAGTTCGACGATGAATTTGAGGGTTGCGTATGGAGGGATTGCTCCAGGAGCTCCGTTCTCTCCGTAACCAAGGGTATATGGGATGACGAATTCGTATTTTGCGCCTTCCTTCATAAGTTGCACACCTTCAGTCCATCCTGCAATCACCTGATTCAGTCCGAATACTGCAGGTTCGTTGCGGTCGTATGAGCTGTCGAATTTCTTGCCGTTGGTGAGTGTGCCCTCGTAGTGGCATTTCACCTTGTCGGTTGCCTTTGGCTGACGGCCTGTTCCTTCTTTGATGACTTTGTACTGCAGACCGCTTGGAAGTACTGTGACTCCTTCCTTCTTTGCGTTGTCTGCGAGGTAGATTTCGCCTTCCTCACGCATTGCAGCTGCCATTGCAGCGTGTTCTGCCTGCTGTTTTTTCTCAATTTCAGCGAAATATTTGTCCAGAAGCTGGCTTGCCTCCTGGAATGAAACCGCAGGCTCAGCTCCTGTAAGAACTGCTTTTACTCCTGCAGCAAAGTCTTCGAAATTGATTTCCTGAATGCCCGATGAAAGCATGTTGTGGGCAATGCTCATGCCCAAAGCGTAACTGTTTTTATCCATAATAAATCATTAATATCCCAAATAAGTAATTAATATCCAATTCCCTTGAAAAAATCCAGAATATAGTCTCCAATTTTGCGACAATTCCTGATATATGTTCCGTGGCCCTCTCCCGGAAGAATCCTGTATTCCGCACCCGGGATATTCTCGCCGATAATCTTTGTGTGCTCCGGAAGGACGATATCATTTTCACCCGACAGAATAAGACATGGTGTCTTTATGGTCTTCATGTCCTCAATTGTCATGGTCGGTTCATTTATCATCATCACTTCCAGAGGCTTGGGATTCTCCTTGTAGAAATGTTTCTGACGAAATTCTTCTGTAAGGGCTCCTTCCACGAATATATTCGCACCTCCTGTGATGATAGCTCCGAGCGTCCCAGGATACATTACTTCAAGCTGAAGGGCGATGATGCCGCCGTCGCTGTATCCGAAAACTGCCGGTTTGGTAAGACCCTTGGCTTTGATGAATTGCTCGACATCTGTCGCCATGTCTTTGTAATGATATTCGTCAAGAGCTTTGTTTGCACCCTGACCGCGTGAATCTATGGCATATACCATGTATCCCGCCTGGGCCAGCTGCCTTGTCGTGGTCTCGAACGTGTTGTGGCTGCCTCCGTTTCCATGCAGAAGGATAACTGGCTTGCCTCGTCCTTCTGCAGCATAAAACAAGCTCACGCCGTTCACCTCAATGGTGTCGGTGTAACTTACATAAGGCTCTGATTTACATGCAATCAGCGCAATTATCACCAGGGCGGTCAACAATGCCCTGAAAAATCCTTTGATATCTCCCTTGGGCGAAAATATATCAAAGATTTTCATGTTCGGTTTCATAATTCCCAAAACTTAAAGGGGCTGACCCAAAAGTCCTTCAAATGTCATTTCGACTAAGCGAAGCGCGTGGAGAAATCTATATAAAACATTGACTTTCAATAGATATCTCGACTTTGTCCTTCGGACTTCGTTTGATATGACAGACTATTTGGTCAGCTCCTTTCTATATAAGAAATATATTCTCAGAACATTTCCGGATCGTTGTTGTGCGAGTCAGAATTGTCATTCTGTCCACGGCGAGGACCTTTGCTGCGCTCGTCACGGCGAGGACCTCTGTCATTACGGCGGTCTCCGTTCTGACGGCGGTCGTCACGGCGTGGTCCCTTGTCACCCTGTGGCCTTGGTCTGCGCTCAGGCTCGACATAGCCTTCAGGCTTTTCGATAAGAGCTCTGCGGGAGAGTCTCATCTTGCCGGTCTTCTCATCGATTTCGAGGAGTTTTACGTCAACCTCGTCACCGATGTTGAGGACATCTTCAACTTTGTCAGTCTTGCACCAGTCAATCTCTGAGATGTGAAGGAGTCCTTCCTTGCCTGGAAGAATCTCGACGAATGCTCCGAACTCAAGGATGGAAACGACTTTACCGTGGTAAACTTTTCCGACCTCAGGAACAGCGCAGATGCCGTTGATCCAGTTGAGAGCCTTGTCCATTGACTCTTTGTTTTCTCCAAAGATATCAACAACACCCTCAGTCTTGCCGTTGGTATTCTCCTCAGTGATTGTGATGACAGTGCCGGTCTCCCTCTGAATCTTCTGGATGACCTCTCCGCCTTTTCCGATGATGGCTCCGATGAAGTCACCCGGAACACGAATCTGGATGATGCGAGGAACGAATGGCTTGTAGTCCTCACGTGGCTCGCTGATGGTCTTCATCATCTCGCCCATGATGTGCATGCGGCCCTGACGTGCCTGCTCGAGTGCTCTTTCGAGAACATCATAAGAAAGTCCGTCAACCTTGATGTCCATCTGGGTTGCAGTGATACCGTCTTTTGTTCCGGTTACCTTGAAGTCCATGTCTCCGAGGTGGTCCTCATCTCCGAGGATATCGGTGAGGATTGCATATCTTTCGTTTGGTCTGTCCTTGTCTGTAATCAGTCCCATTGCCACACCTGCAACCGGTTTCTTGATTTTCACACCAGCGTCCATCAGTGCAAGGCATCCTGCACAAACGGTAGCCATTGAAGATGATCCGTTTGACTCAAGAATATCTGAAACCACGCGGACTGCATAAGGATTCTCCGGAGCAATCGGAACCATTGGCTTGAGGGCTCTCCATGCAAGGTTTCCGTGTCCGATCTCGCGGCGGCCAACACCTCTCTGGGCTTTGGCCTCACCAGTTGAGAATGGAGGGAAGTTGTAGTGGAGGACAAACTGCTCGGTTCCCTGTACGAGAACTTCGTCGCGCTCCTTCATGTCGAGCTTGGTTCCGAGGGTTACAGTCGAAAGTGACTGAGTCTCACCACGGGTGAAGATTGCACTTCCGTGTGCGCATGGCAGGTAGCCTACTTCGCACCAGATAGGACGCACCTGGGTGGTGTTACGTCCGTCGAGGCGGACACCCTCATCGAGGATCATGTTCCTCATCGCAGCTTTCTCGACAGCGTGATAGTATCTTTCAACCATCATCTTCTTGTCCTCGCGCTCCTCCTCAGGAATGGTCTGGTAGAACTCTTCCTTGAGAGCATCGAAAGCGTCAGACCTTTCATGTTTGCCCTGACCTGACTTTGCAATGGCATAGCACCTGTCATAGCAGAACTCCTGAACGGCCTTGCGGAGGTCTTCGTCGTTCTCTTCGTGGCAGTAAGTTCTCTTCACGGTCTTTCCGACTTCTTCTGTGAGCTCCATCTGCACCTTGCAGTGCTTCTTGATCTCTTCGTGAGCAAACTTGATTGCCTCGAGCATATCGTGCTCGCTGACTTCGTTCATCTCACCCTCTACCATCATGATGTTGTCGTATGTTGCAGCAACCATGATGTCGATGTCAGCTTTCTCCATCTCGCTGAAATTAGGGTTGATCTTGAGCTGTCCGTCAATTCTTGCCACCCTTACTTCTGAGATAGGTCCCTCGAAAGGAATGTCGCTGACTGCGAGTGCAGCAGATGCTGCAAGTCCTGCGAGTGCATCAGGCTGAATGTCCTTTTCAGCCGAAATAAGATTTACATTTACATACACTTCTGCGTGGAAATCCTCAGGGAACAGCGGCCTGAGAGCCCTGTCCACTAGTCTTGCGATGAGAATTTCATAGTCAGAAGCCTTTCCCTCACGCTTCATGAAGCCTCCCGGGAATCTTCCCGCAGAAGCATATTTCTCCTTGTAGTCAACCTGAAGAGGCATGAAGTCAACATCCTCTTTTGCATCTTTGGCGCAGGTCACTGTTGCAAGGAGCATGGTGCCGCCCATTTTGACGACTACCGCTCCGTCTGCCTGTTTTGCAAGCTTTCCGGTCTCAATTTCGATTATCCTGCCGTCGGATAATTCGATCTTCTTGTTTACAATATTCATTACTTGTTTCACAACCTGCCTCCCCCAATGGGAGTCATTACTAATTTTTCTGTCTGTTCCGCCCATATGGAATCCGTCGGATTCCTACATATAGTCACGTCCTATATTGTTCATTCTTCCGGCACCGCAGGTTGATGAGTGTTAGTGCCATCGGAATTTTTTTGCGAAAAAAAGGGGAAACCCTGTCCGGGATTCCCCCTTTGTCTTTCCTGTATGCCGTTATCGACGGAGACCAAGCTCCTTGACGATAGCTCTGTATCTCTCGATGTCGGTCTCCTTGAGGTAGTCAAGGACACGGCGTCTCTTACCAACAAGTCTCAAAAGTGAACGACGTGTTGAGAAGTCCTTCTTGTTGCTTTTGAGGTGCTCGGTAAGGTGAGCGATACGGTAGGAAAATAATGCAATCTGACTCTCTGGAGAGCCGGTGTCTGTATTAGACTTTCCGTACTTCGCGAAAATCTCCTGCTTTTTCTCTGGTGCCAAATATTCAGCCATAGTGAAAAAAGTTTAGAGGGTTAATAAACAACGTTTTGCCACAGAGGGCAAAAGCGGGCGCAAAGATACATATAAAATGAAAAAAAACAAAACTTTATGTACAAAAACTATGATTGAATCCATTTCAGAAATTTGTCGGAACGGGCCATGCTCACTTCAATCAGGAAATCCGGTTCGGGAATCATGTTTATGCGATATTTCAGGCCATGGACTTTGAACCAGTCGGAAATGCAGTTCCTGGCAATGATGCAACTGCGGGAAATCCGGAAGAAATCATGTTTGTCAAGAACCGATTCCATTTCTTTGATTGATTTTTCAATTACAAGATGCCTGCCGTCCTTTGTTACGATTACATTGCTCTTGTTCATTGAGTATATGTAGGCAATGTCGTTGTGAAGAACAGGGAAAATCTGGGAATTGATTCTGACAAGGAATCGTTTCCTGGATATGTTGTCGTTGCCGAAATATCCTTGTGCCAGTGCATTTATTATATTTCCGATGTCTGTCCCACGATATTTTTTCAGCGATTTTGAAATAGCGATTTTCAAATTTTCCTCCTTGATCGGCTTGAGAATATAGTCAACGGAATTCACTTCGAATGCTTTGATGGCATAGCTGTCATAGACGGTAGTGATGATTATGGGAACATTGATGTCCACTTCATCAAGGATGTCGAAACAGTTGCCGTCAGAAAGTTCCACATCCATGAATACCAGATCAGCGGAATTCTGTGGATTGGAAAACCAGTCAATGCATTCCCTAACGCTTCCGCTGGTCTTGACAATGTTGATGTCCGGAATCAGCTTGACGAGCAGCCTTTCCAACTGCTCCACTGCAATGGTCTCATTCTCAATTATGAAAACATTCATATCAATGGGAGTTTTACTGTAAAACGTGCATCATCCTTTTCAATTATGATATTATTTCCGCTTGTCGTCTTATATTGCTCTTTTATGTAGGATAATCCAACTCCGGTTGATTTAGGCTTACTGAAACGCGGTATAAGTGAATTGGATACCTGAATTGTTGAATCGTTTGAAATTATGCTGACTTCCAACGGGGCCTGAATAGTTGCAGCATTATGCTTCACCGCATTTTCCAGAAGCAACTGAATTGAACATGGTACAACGCTTTTGTGCAAATCTTCCGGTTTGATATCAATAGTGACTTTCAGGCTGTTGTTGAATCTGACATTCAGTAAATCTATGTAATTGTGGAGATTGGCGATTTCCTCCGATAACGGAATCAGATGTTTCCCTTCTGTCATCAGATGATATTGGTAAATGTCGGTAAGCTTGTAGATATATTGTTCAGCATCCTCTTTTCTGTCGCTGGCTATCAAACCATTAAGGACATTCAGAGAATTGATGAGAAAATGAGGACTCAGCTGATTTCTCAAACTTAAGTACTTGTATTCAGTATTTCTTGCATCCTGTTTAGCCCGGATTGACAGCATGATTGTGTATAGCAATGCCACCAGTCCGGATATCAGGAGCAAGCCGACTATGAAATATCGGATGAATTCAAACCAGTCAGGAAATTCAAGGTCGTTTGCCCTTGCATAAGATGCCTGGCAGCCTAATGCCGAGATGAAAGTAATAACAGGTATGGTTGCAATGAGGAAGATAGTCTTGCCGCGTGCTGACTTTATCTTCATCTCCATTGTCCTGACCACAAAGATTGATGCGACAATGATAATGACCAGCAGTATGCTGTTGTTGAAATAATGTGTCAGGTATTTATAAACGATAT
>JBJFDE010000247.1:0-24283 GCA_051889855.1 Candidatus Cryptobacteroides sp.
TTGGTTATCTCGGTCTCGGCCTCATGCTCGGCCTGGCCGGTGTAGGTTCCTCAATAGGAACGACAATCGCTGGTAATGCAGCAGAAGGAGCTCTCAAGAAAAATCCTGAGAAGTCATCCAGCTATATGATTCTGTCTGCGATGCCTGCTACCCAGGGTCTCTACGGTTTCGTGGCTTTCCTCATGTGGATGGGTAAGGATTTTGCGGCTAATGGAGCGATGCTCTTCGGTGTCGGCATTTCCGTGGGCCTCGTATGCCTCTTCTCCGCAATCCGTCAGGGCCAGGTCTGCGCCAATGGTATTGTAGGCATCAGCCAGGGACATGACGTTCAGACCAACACCATGATCTACGCCGCCCTCCCTGAGTTCTACGCCATCCTTGCTCTCGTAGCAGCCCTTATGATCTGATGGAAAACAGATCCAAAGTATATTTCACCGACTTCAGGACACCCGCCTATGGCGACAGTGTCCTGAAGAAATTACAGAAACTGATACGCCGTGCCGGAATAGCCGAGCTGGATTTGGACGGGAAATTCGTCGCAATCAAAATGCACTTCGGCGAGCATGGCAATATCAGTTTTCTTCGTCCCAACTGGGCCAGGGCCGTTGTTGACGTAGTCAGGGAACTTGGCGGAAAGCCCTTCCTTACCGACTGCAACACAATGTACCCGGGATACAGGAAGAACGCTCTCGAGCACCTTTACTGCGCCTGGGAGAACGGCTTCACCCCTCTGGCGGCCGGCTGTCCAATAATCATTGGAGACGGTCTCAAAGGCACGGACGATGTGGAGGTCGAAGTGGCCGGCGGCGAATACGTAAAGGCGGCGAAGATAGGCCGGGCCATAATGGATGCCGACGTCTTCATAAGCCTGACGCATTTCAAGGGCCACGAGATGACCGGTTTCGGCGGCACCATCAAGAATATAGGCATGGGCTGCGGTTCGCGTGCCGGCAAGAAAGAGCAGCACAGCAGCGGCAAGCCGTATATCGACGAATCACTCTGCCGCGGCTGCAGACGTTGTATGAAGGAATGCGCCAACGGAGGTCTGGTCTTCAATGCCGAAAAGGGCAAAATGGGCATAGACAAGGAGCATTGCGTAGGCTGCGGACGCTGCCTCGGTGCCTGCAATTTCGACGCTATCATCTTCGAAAACGACGGCGCGATGTGCGACCTGAACCGTAAGATGGCCGAATATACGAAGGCTGTAGTGGACGGAAGGCCACAGTTCCATATATCCCTCATTGTCGATGTCTCGCCGAACTGCGACTGCCATCAGGAGAACGACGCACCTATCATTCCGGACGTGGGAATGCTCTGTTCCTTCGACCCGCTTGCACTCGACCAGGCCTGCGTGGACCTCTGCCTGCAGCAGACTCCGTTCGACAACAGCCAGCTCGGCGACCATATTCACGCCCCGGGCTTCGTGGACCTTCACGACCACTTCTGCAACAACAACCCTGAGTCAGAATACAAATCGTGCCTGGAACACGCCGAGAAAATCGGGCTGGGTTCCAGGCAGTACGAATTGATAAGAGTCTGATAGACTGTTTAAAGTTTGAGTCTGATTACAGCAACTTTTTCAGACAGCGGTTGACATAGAATTCCCCTTCGGACATAACGGTAACGGAGGGGATTTCCGTTTTCAGGGAATCCACCATTACCCAGGAACGGTTGGCCGGAATGCTGAGGCTGTGGGCTGCGCTCCTGACAGTGAGTGTCTCTCCTTCCACACTGCACTCGTATCCCTCGAAAAGTTCGGATGCCTTACAGAAGAAAAGTGAACTGAGCTTTTCGAGAGGCTCGTCCATTCCGAGAACCTCAGTCATATAAACGGCGAGATCCGTATTGGCTATCCATCCCTCAGGACGAAGTCCACGCGGATGGTAGATGGCCAGGAAGAGGTCCTCCCCCGTATGGGTGCCGCTGGAATAGCCAATATTCGTCCTTTGCGTCATAATCTGGGCTATCTTTCCCTGAAGGGTAGGGTCGTAAGCCGCAGTCATATAGTCCTCGGTGGCGTTGTTCTTGTTCTCGAGAAGCAGCGCCTCTTCTTCCTCAGTGATATCGATGCCGCAGTACTCCTTCATTATCCCGCGCACTTCCTTCGCCGGTGCAGCCATGATAAGTTCCGAAAGATACTGCGCTGAGGCCTTGTACCCGGCAATAGAGCCGAAATGCTCGGCAAGAGGCTTGGCGGCGTAATACTCCAGGCGACCTGCACCTATGGTCATTCCGGCAGTGCCGTGGTCCGGGACAATGATTACCGTAGTGTTTCCGTCCTTACGGGCGAAGTCCAGGGCCTCTCCCACGGCATCGTCGAAGGCCAGCAGGTCACGTATATGCGCTGCCGGGTCGTTGGCATGGGCGGCATAGTCCACCTTGCTGCCCTCCACCATCAGGAAGAAACCCTTGCTGTTCTTCGAGAGTTGTCCGAGCGCCTTTGCTGTCATTTCAGCAAGCGACGGCTCGCGGCTGCTGTCCCTGTCAATCTCGAAACGCATGTCCGTTTCAGAGAATATGGCCCATTGTCTCGGGTCCTCACAGGCACGGAAGGCCTCCAGGTCGTCCTCGATGAGGCGCGTGCCGTTTTCGGCAAGTATGCCGCGCACGTCGTCACTGAGATAGGAGCGTCCGCCGCCGTAGAGCAGGTCGAGGTTTTGGGAGGCAATCTGGCAAGCTATGGCATCCCTCTTATAACGGCTTTTGGAGTGGGCGGCGCAGGCGGCAGGAGTAGCGTGGAGATATTCCACGGTCACCACCATACCAGTCGATTTGCCCCGGGCCTTCGCCGCTTCGAGAATAGTCGCAAGAGGCTGATATGCCCTGGCTGTGTCGATTTCCACCATATCTCCGTAACGCCCCCTGCCCGGCATCACCGACACATAGCCGGCACCGGTCCTGACGCCTGTCATATATGCACTCATCGATTCCGACGAACCGGTTATGGGAGAGACGGTGTTTGAGGCATCGACGAGGCCGCAGAGGTACGGGTCCAGATTCAGCTGATGCGGCAGCGAATCGACCGCATAGCGGTACCAGCGGGCAACGGAGAGCGATGAAGTGGAACATCCGTCCACCAGAAGAACGACCAGATTTCTGGTCTGCACCCTGTTCTGAGAGCAGGACACAAGAAAAAGAGCAACCAAGGCTAGCAAGGTCGCTCTTATCTTTGCAAGAACTGAAGTTGTATGCATTACTTCTTCTTGTTACCGTATCTTGAGTAGAATTTATCGACGCGACCGGCGGTGTCAACGAGCTTCATCTTACCGGTGTAGAACGGGTGAGAAGCTGAAGAAATCTCGACCTTGACAACCGGGTACTCAACACCCTCGTAAACGATGGTCTCCCTGGTGGAGGCGCAGGAACGTGTGATGAACACGGTGTCGTTTGACATATCCTTGAAAGCTACAAGACGGTAGGTTTCGGGATGAATTCCTTGTTTCATAATCTTTAAATTTTAGTTAACTAATTTTCGAGCCGCGAATTTACGACTTAATTTTCTATATTCCAACAAATTTCCACGAAACTTTCTAATTTTGGTTATCATTTAGGAGCATCGGTGGCGGCTGCCGTTGAAATGTTGTATGGAAGATCTCTCCATGCGCTTCGCTTAGTCGAGATGACAAATGAACGGTGTCAGAAGTTCTGAATGACATAGCAAAGGGATTTCCGCGGCAGTTATTTGATGCGGTAAGGCTGGTCGTCGTAGAGAGTGAACTTCTTTGCTTTGCGGATCCATTTCTGCTCTTCGACCTTGACATGCTCACGCATCTGCTGGGTGGAAGCCTCGCCGTATATGTAGCCAAGGAGGAATTCATCCGACAACTTGGCCGCAAAACCATCTTCCAGACGGAATTCCGGATAACGCTCACGGAAATATCTCATCAGCTGAAGCGTATGCATGAACGAATGATATTCCGCACCCGGCTCCAGTAAAATCTGGTAACCGAAACACTTCTTGCCCTCGTACTTTCCGCAAGAAGGCGTGAAAGAACAAGGTCTCATGAGCGCTCCGGGTGCCACAGGAACAGGCTCCATCGAAGAAGGCTTCACGAAAGGCGCACCGAAATACTCGTACGGACGCGCAGTACCTATGCCGGGAGTGATGTTCGTATTGTTCCAAAGTCCTCCCCCGCTGTACATGTCGCAAGTAAAGAGCCCGGGAATATCCGAAGCCGGAGCAATCGCCCACGGAAGCAACTGCTTGCTTGACTCAGCAGCAAGAGCTGAGATTACATGCAGAGCAAACTTCGCCCCGATTTCACTGTGATACAGATTGGCAAGTTCACCGAGAGTAAGCCCATGACGATGAGCAACCTTCGGCACATAATCCTCCACCACCGAAGAAGGCATGGTGCCCTCCACTACCCTGCCGGCAGGATTTATATGATCCACTATATATAAGGAAGGAGCCTCTTCTTTCATATCCTTGAGCACGGTCATCAGACGCATCACATCCTTGGTGTAGTTGAAATATCTCGTACCTACATCCTGGATTTCCACCACCACGGCATTCAGGCCGGAGAGTTCCTCTGCAGAAAACTCAATGTGGTTGGTCAAAGGCGTCAGCTCGGTATCACGAGGAGAAAAAATAGTTTTCAGATTGCCCCTCTCACGAAAAATATCATAAAGGTATCTTCCGCGTCCCGGGTCCCAGCAATTGTGGGTACAGAAACAGCCGACGCTGCCCTCAAGCAGCGCCTTGTCAAGCTGTTCTTCAAGCGAAGTAGTTCTGAATGAGAACATTATCCAATAATCTTCTTGGCAATGGCAATAATCTCACCCGCAAGCGCATCAGCAGCTTCGGCAGTCGCAGCCTCAGCATAGATGCGGATGATAGGCTCAGTATTCGATTTCCTCAGATGAACCCACTCCTTGCGGGACTCGAAGGAAATCTTCACGCCATCGACAGTATTGATGTCCTCTGAAGCATAGACCTCTTTGATTTTCTCCAGAATAGTGTCAATCAAAGCCTTGTCAGAAAGCTCAATCTTATTCTTTGCAATCACATACTGCGGATAAGTGGCCAGAAGCTCAGACACCTTCATCTTCTTGTGAGCAAGATTGGTAAGGAACAGTGCCACACCAACCATGGCGTCACGACCATAGTGAAGAGCAGGATAGATTACACCTCCGTTGCCCTCACCGCCGATAAGAGCACCGCACTCCTTCATCTTGGTTGTCACATTCACCTCACCTACTGCAGCAGCATGATATTCTCCGGCATATTTCTCTGTCACATCCCTCAAAGCCCTTGAAGAAGAAAGGTTTGAAGAAGTGGTCATCGAGTAAGGAGCAGCAATCTCCTCCATGGACTTGCCAGTATTCAGAGCCTGGTCATAAACCCTTGAAAGCAGATAGTCAGCCACACTTACAAGAGTATATTCCTCACCGAAAGGCTTGCCGTTCTCGCAGATAAGAGCCAGACGGTCAACATCCGGATCCACTGAAATACCCAGATCTGCCTTGTTGGCAACCACAGCCTCGGAAAGCTCCACGAGATTTGCAGGCAGAGGTTCAGGATTGTGGGCAAACTGGCCGGTAGGCTCGCAATTCACCCTGACACATTCAACACCAAGCCTTTCCAAAAGTCTTGGCATGATGATTCCGCCTACAGAATTCACAGCATCAAGCGCAACCTTGAAATGCGCATTGCGTACAGCCTCAACGTCAACTGCATCCAAAGCCAGCACAGCATCCAGATGTTCATCCGTGAAATCCCTCTCTTCGATTGTACCGAGAGAATCGACGTCGCTGAAATTGAAAGCATCCTCTCTTTCAGCGCATTCCAGAATCGCTGCACCTTCCTGTGCATTGAGGAATTCGCCTTTTTCGTTGAGCAGCTTCAGAGCATTCCACTGTTTTGGATTGTGCGAGGCAGTGAGGATGATACCTCCGTCGGCACCGCAGAAAGTCACCGCCATCTCAGTTGTCGGAGTGGAAGCGAAACCGGCCTTGACAACATCTACTCCGCATGAAAGGAGGGTGCCGCAAACGAGCTGTTCCACCATATCGCCGGACAGACGTGCATCCTTGCCGACCACGACCTTATATCTTTCGTCGGATGGTTTCGGACGACGTTCCCTGAGTTTCTCGCAATAAGCATAGGTAAACTTCACGATGTCAATTGGAGAAAGGCCTTCTCCCGGAGCACCGCCTATGGTACCGCGGATGCCTGAAATTGATTTGATGAGTGTCATATTATTTATATTTATATCAGTCTTTTACAACACGGTTCCGAAAATACGGACATATCGCCAGCGAAATACCGGCAATTCTGCAAAGTTACGAATTATTTTGTAATGAATGGTAAAATACATACTTTTGCGGCCATATTGAAACCAAAGAAATCATGGAAAACAAAACAAACAGGGAAAATGACGGCCTGACAGCCCTGGGCAGGAAGACAGAATACAAAAGTGATTATGCGCCCGAGGTGCTGGAAACATTTGTCAACAGACATCAAGACAACGACTATTGGGTAAGGTTCAACTGCCCGGAATTCACCAGCCTGTGCCCAATCACAGGCCAGCCGGACTTTGCTGAAATACGCATAAGCTACATCCCTGACGTGAAGATGGTGGAGAGCAAAAGCCTGAAACTCTACCTGTTCAGTTTCCGCAACCATGGAGACTTCCATGAAGACTGCGTGAACACGATCATGAAGGACCTGATCCGCCTGATGGATCCGAAATATATCGAAGTGACAGGAATCTTCACCCCAAGAGGAGGCATAAGTATCTATCCTTATGCTAATTACGGTCGTCCCGGAACAAAATGGGAAGCCCTTGCGGAAAAGCGCATGGAGCTGCACGAATAAATATGGAACAAATCCCTGAACAAAAGATTACGAAGAAAATATTATGAGAGCTTTATGGTCAATTCTCCTGCTCGTTGTATCTAATGTCTTCATGACATTCGCATGGTACGGGCACCTCAAGCTTCAGGAAATGAAGATATCCACAAGCTGGCCGCTGATTGCGGTGATATTGTTTTCATGGGCGATCGCCTTTTTCGAATACTGTGCCCAGGTGCCGGCCAACAGGATAGGATTCGTGGATAACGGAGGACCGTTCAACCTTATGCAACTCAAGGTGATTCAGGAAGTTATTTCACTTACCGTCTTCACCTTGATTGTTACGTTGGTATTTAAAGGCCAGGCCCTTCAGTGGAACCACGTGGCGGCATTTTTCTGCCTGATCCTCGCAGTATTTTTCGTTTTCCTGAAATAGGCCAGGTCAGCCCTTTCAGAACTTGAAACTGTCCTTGAGGGCTGTGGTCTTGTTGAATACAAAATGGTCTGGAGTGCTGTCCGGGTCCTTGAAGAAGTATCCCACTCTCTCGAACTGGACGGCGATGCCTGAATTATCCTCGAGAAGGGCAGGCTCAGCCCAGCCTTTGGCAACTATCAGAGAATCAGGATTCAGATAGCTCTTATAGTCCTGTCCTTCAGGAATGCTTCCCATCTCGGCCTCCGTGAAGAGTTTGTCGTAAAGGCGAAGCTCCACTTCCTTTGCATGCTCGGTTGAAACCCAGTGGATTGTGCCCTTGACGCTTCTCCACTCCCCTGCTCCCGGTTTGGTTGAAGGGTCGTATGTACATTTGATTTCAACGATATTGCCTTCTGCATCCTTGACAACCTCCTCGCACTTGATGATATAGGTATATTTCAAACGTACCTCTCCACCTGGTTTGAGACGGAAATATTTCTTCGGAGGTTCCTCCATGAAGTCGTTTCTTTCAATATAGACCTCACCGGTGAAAGGCACTTTGCGTGACGGTCCCTCAGGATCTGCCGGATTCAGCGGAGCATCGAACCATTCCACCTTTCCTTTTTCCCAGTTGGTGATTGTCAGCTTGACAGGGTCCTGAACCACCATATATCTGTTCGCCCTTTCGTTAAGGTCCTGACGTACACACCATTCCATGAGCTGAAGGTCAATCAGCTGCTCTCTCTTGGCCACTCCGACTTTCTCGGCGAACATACGGATTGATTCAGGAGTGTAACCGCGACGGCGGATACCGCAGATGGTAGGCATGCGAGGATCGTCCCAGCCGCTTACGAAATGATTCTTTACAAGTTCAAGGAGTTTACGCTTGCTCATCACAGTGTAGGTGAGATTCAGGCGGGCAAACTCATACTGATGTGAAGGGAAAATGCCAAGTTTCTCAATGAACCAGTCATACAAAGGACGGTGAACGTCGAACTCGAGGGTACAGATGGAATGGGTGATGTGCTCGATTGAGTCACTCTGTCCATGGGCGAAATCATACATCGGGTAGATGCACCATTTGTTGCCTGTGCGATGATGCTCGGTGTGGATGATACGGTAAAGAAGAGGATCGCGGAAGAGCATGTTCGGATGAGCCATGTCAATCTTAGCACGGAGCACTTTCTCACCGTCGGCATATTTGCCATCCCTCATTTCACGGAAAAGGCGGAGATTCTCCTCCACGCTGCGGTTACGCCAAGGGCTCTCGGTACCAGGGACCTGCACGGTACCCCTGCCGGCACGAATCTGCTCCTGAGTCTGGTCATCAACATAAGCCAATCCTTTCTGTATCAGGAGTTCAGCCCATTCATAAAGCTGATCGAAATAGTCAGAAGCATATCTTTCATTCTCCCAGTCGAAGCCAAGCCAATGAATATCTTCCTTGATAGAATCAACATATTCGGTATCCTCTTTCACAGGGTTGGTATCATCAAACCTCAGGTTGGTCTTTCCGCCGTATTTCTTGGCGAGGCCGAAGTTGATGCAAATGCTTTTTGCGTGTCCAATATGAAGATAGCCGTTCGGTTCCGGTGGGAAACGGGTCATTATGCTGTCACATTTGCCGGAAGCCAAGTCCGACTCAATAATTTCCTCAAGGAAGTTCAGATTCCTTGTTTCGGTGGTTTCTTTATTGATTTCTTCCATATATAATGTTCTTTTATCTTCTTGTCAAGTAAGCCCGTCCTTTGGGCATCCAATTATTGGAAATAATCTCGCAAATATAAATATTATTCCTTACTTTTGCGTCTTAAATTTCGATTTTATACGTATAAATCTAATAAAGTCACGATTATGATTAAGTCAATGACAGGCTACGGCAAAGCCGAAACAACAATATCAAGCGGAAAAATCACAGTGGAAATCCGTTCCCTCAACGGAAAGACAGCCGACATCAGCATCAAGACATCTCTCCTTCCGAAGGATAAGGAGATTGCCGTAAGGCAAAAAATCGCCGCTGCACTCAACAGAGGCAACATTGACTTTTTCATCACCTATGAGCCGAATGCAGCGGAAAATGCAAAACAGATAAACATGGATCTGGCCATGGATTATTTCAGGCAGATTTCTGCCCTCGGTTCACAAATCGGAGCGACAAATCTGTGGAACCAGAACCCGAACGACCTTCTCGCAACCATCCTCAGGATGCCGGAAGTCATCGATTCGAAAAAACAGGATGTCATCACTGACGAGAACTGGCCGGTTGTGGATGCCTGCATTGACCAGGCGCTCGAAAACATCAATGCATTCAGGTCAAAGGAAGGTGCAGTCCTTCACGCAGACGTCAAGTCAAAAGTTGACAATATCATGGCCTGTTCCATTGAAATAGAGCAGTATGAATCCGAGAGGACCTGCCAGATAAGAGAAAAAATTTTGAACCGTTTTGCAGAAATCAAGGCTGAGCCGGACCAGAGCAGGCTTGAGCAGGAAATGATTTTCTATCTTGAAAAACTGGACATCAATGAAGAAAGAGTCAGACTCCGCCAACACTGCAAATACTTCCTGGATACATTGGAAAACGACCCGCTTCCAGGCAAGAAACTCGGTTTCATTGCACAGGAAATGGGTCGTGAAATCAATACTACAGGTTCAAAAGCCAATCACACTGAGATTCAGAAACTCGTCGTCAAGATGAAAGACGAACTTGAGAAAATCAAAGAGCAGAGCTTGAATATCCTGTAAATCCGGACTTATTTTCCGAACTGGGCGCGGAGAACTTCGTTCTTCGCATCTGCGTCAGAACCCTTGATTCCGAAATAGAATTTAATCTTAGGCTCTGTACCTGAAGGGCGTACGGTCACAACATCACCGGCCTCATTGTAGAACTGGAGGACGTTTGATGCTGGCAGACCTGTTGTCTCCGGCTTGCTGTAATCTACGACTTTCACAACTGGTGAACCAGCCATCTCCTTAGGAGGATTGTTGCGGTAATCTGTCATGATAGCTGCGATTTCCTCTGCACCTGCCTTGCCCTTGCGTACCACTGAGATGAGTGACTCCTTGTAGTATCCGAACTCAGCATAGATATCCTGGAGGAGCTGGTAGAGAGTCTTGCCCTGGTCTGCAGCCCATGCAGCGCACTCGGCAACCATTGCGCATGAGATTGGAGCATCCTTGTCACGTACGAACTCACCGATGTTGAAGCCGTAGCTTTCCTCACCTCCGCAGATGAACTCAGCTTTGCCTTCGTTCTCCTTGACGACGTTTGCAATCCATTTGAATCCTGTGAGGACGTTGTAAACCTTCACTCCGTATTTTGCAGCGATTGCACGGATGAGTTCGGTGGTTACGATGGTCTTGACACAATATTTGTTGCCATCGAGTTTGCCGAGCTCGTCCCAGCGACGAAGAATATAATATGTGAGGATCGATGCAGTCTGGTTACCATTGAGAAGTACCATCTTGCCTTCGTTGTCGCGCACTGCGATGCCAAGACGGTCAGCATCAGGGTCTGTTGCCATGACGAGGTCGGCACCTTCACGGTTTGCAACCTCCACGGCCATTGCAAGCGCACCTGGCTCCTCAGGGTTAGGTGAATCGACTGTAGGGAAGTTTCCGTCAACTACGTCCTGCTCAGGAACATGGAAGATGTTCTCGAATCCGAGTTTTGCGAGGAATTCAGGAATGATTCTTACACCTGATCCGTGGATTGGAGTATAGACGATCTTGATGTCTTTATGGCGCTCACGTGCCTCAGGTGAAAGCATGAGGGTTGACACGGCATTGAGATAAGCCTCATCCATTTCGTGGCTCATCACCTCGATTGGTGCAGCGTCCTCTCCCCTTTCGAATTTTACCATTGAAGGGTCTGAAATCTTTGCCACCTCTGCTACGATGTCTTTGTCAACAGGTGAGATGACCTGAGCTCCGTCTGACCAGAATACTTTGTATCCATTGTATTCCTTAGGGTTGTGGGATGCTGTGATCATGATACCTGCAGTAGCTTTCTTGGTCCTTACTGAGAAGCTCATGAGAGCAATCGGATGCAGGCAGTCGAAGATATAGACTTTGATACCGTTTGCTGAGAGGACATCAGCTGTAATCTTTGCGAAATATTCGCTGTTGTTGCGGCTGTCGAAAGAGATGCAGACAGAAAGCTCGCCCTCGCAATTGGCCTTCATGTAGTTGGCCAGTCCCTGGGTAGCCATTCCGACTGTGTATTTATTCATGCGGTTGGTTCCGACTCCCATGACTCCGCGCAGACCGCCTGTACCGAACTCAAGGTTGCGGTAGAATGCGTCTTCGAGGGCTACGGGATCGTTAGCCATGAGTTCCTTTATCTGGTCTTTGGTTTGCTGGTCGAAATTTCCGTCCAGCCAGCTCTGGGCTACTTGTCTGAAATCTGTTTCCATGTGTTTTGTATTTTAGTTATAAGTTTCTGTTCCATAGATGTCTCGACTACGCTCGACATGACATCGGGGGCGATTGGGTAACGTCGTCCGTCATGACATGGGTGTTGATGGGGGGGGGTACCATCGACATGGCGGTTCAATCAGAGCAAATATACGGTTTTTATTCGATAAAATGACTAATTTTGTATCAGTTTTCAATCAAAATCGAAAAATCAATGACATCCATATACAAGAATAAGGAAATATTACAAAATACATTAGATTTCGCCGCCCAAAACTGCGAAAAAGACACATCGGTCCTCCTGCTTGGAAGGGACAAATGGAAAGACATTGACATTGACATTGCCATCAATTGCATCGAGAGCAGGAAGAAGCTAAAAGGCAAGGTCCCTCAGTGGTACGGGAACGACAATCTGGTATTTCCGCTGAAACTTTCAGCAGAGCAGTGCAGCTCCAGTGAGTCAGCACTTTACAAAGCATCACTTGCCGTAAAGATTGCATCTGGAGGCTTCCGTCTTGCAGACCTGACAGGAGGCCTCGGAGTGGACAGCTGGTTCTTCTCAAAGCATGCCGAAAGCATACTTTACTGCGAAATGAAAGCTGAGCTTTGCAGCGCTGCCGAGCACAATTTCGCAATCCTGGGAGCCGGTAATATCCATGTAAGAAACTGTATGATTGTTCCTTCGGCACAAGTTCCGGCGACGGCACAGACTTCAGCAGCATCAAAGGTAGCAGCATTGTCTCCCGCTCCGGCATTGCCCGAAACCCTGTCAGCCACCCCGGCTGAAATATTGGAAGACTTCCACCCCGACATAGTATATGCAGACCCTGCAAGACGCTCCGAATCAGGCAAAAAAGTCTTCCTTATCGAAGAATGCGCCCCGGACATCCTCACACTGAAAGACGAGATTTTCAGATACAGCCCTCACATTCTTCTGAAACTCTCCCCGATGGCTGACATCACCATGGTTTGCAACAGACTCGGTGCACAATGCCGTCAGGTCCATGTGGTGTCCGTCGATGGCGAATGCAAGGAATTGCTGATATGGATGGACAGACAATGGAATGGAGGATATGAAATTGTCGTGGCCTCCCTCGGTAAAGGAGATTGTACCACTTTCTGTTTCACCCCGCAGGAGGAAAAGACGGTTTGTGCCGGGATAATCAGCGCCAACGGCATCGGACGTATTCGGGAAGAAATGGATGTGTGCCTTTTCGAACCGGGAAAGGCCATTATGAAAGCCGGAGCATTCAACCTTATGTCCGCGCGCGGAGGAATGTTCAAACTCGGTCAGTCCACCCATTATTATATAGGTACACGGAAACAATGCTCGGAATATGCCCGTCTGGGCAAGATATTCTCAATTGAAAGATGCGAGAAGATGGACAAACGCACATTGAAGGAAATCGCCCTGATGTACCCCGGAGCCGACATCACCGCCCGCAACCTGCCGGCAGACACGGCCACCTACCGTAAGGTCATCGAACAGGAAAGACGGAAAAATGCCCGGAAAGGCACCACAGATGCGGCGGCTTCCCAGGCATTCCATATATTCTGTCTCAAGTCAGACAGGGCCGGAGCCCTGCTGATTGTCGGCAAAAGGATCAGTTCTGATGTGCTGGACGGAGAAGGTCCAGAACAACTTTCACAGGATTGAAGGTAGCAAGAGGAACCTCAACGAAGAGGGTGTTCCAGTTGCTCATTGCGCCGTTCCAAAGACCAGGCAATTCAAGGGCTTTGAGCTCTCTTCCCTGGTAGCTCTTCGAGCTGATGAATCCTGCGTCAGCATCGACATATTTCAGAAGGTCAAAGCTCTCTCCTTTGTAATTGTGCAGGCAGCAGACAAGGTCAACAGGATTGAAGTGTGTTGCTGACGCAAGAGCCTGGCGAGCCTGCTCGTCCTCCATATTGATCTGAACGCTTTCGAGCACCTGAAGTGAAGTGGATCCGTCTTTCTCTGCAATGATGAATGGACCGCCGCCCGGCTCACCCTGATTCTTCACCATTCCGCAAACCCTGATAGGACGGTTGAGTTTTGCATACAGAGCCTCAACTCTTGCCTTACAATCACTTGCAACAGGCATCTTTATGCAGAGTTCTTTCTCGAGGAATGCTTCGATGTCTGCGCAAAGGCTCTGGACTGCATCACTTTGATAAATGTCATCGTTGCCAAGTCCGACCAGACCAGGAATATCAGCATTGACCACTTCTCCCACAGTCTTGTTGGTTGCTATGTCAAGTTCTTTCAGATAGCCGAAAATCTGGTCACGCAGTTCAAGAGCTTTTCCGAGAAGCACCTTTTTCCATTTTGCAGTCTCAGGCAGAAGCCTTTCGTTTGCAACGTTGTCAATGTTCTTGATTGACACGATTTCCTCCTGAAGATTGTTCAAATTGTAAATCAGTGCTCCATGTCCTGCAGGACGGAAAAGCAGAGAGTCGGTCTCTGTCCTGAACGGACGATTTTCAACGTCAACTGCCACGGTATCAGTAGCTTTGTCCTGATATGTGAAGGTGATGTTGTATTTTACGCCATAGCGTGCCTCATACTCTTCTTTCACAGCAGCATAAGCATCTTCGAAAAGATGGCGGTGCTCAGGAGAGATTGTCACAACGAGGTTGGCTGTTCCGTCCTCGTTTCTCATATAGTTCTGAGCCTCAACAAGATGCTCTGCAAAAGCCGTACGGATTTCTCCGTCAGTGTATTTGTGGAATTTCAGCACACCCTTCGGCTTAGAACCATAGCCGAGTCCTTCCTCGCGGAGAGTCTTTGCAAGCACTGATTTCTGATACTCAGGACATGCACATGGCTTTTCACCGAAAAGTTCAGGTGTGTAGAATGCGAAAGAGCAAATCTGAGCAACGAATTTTGCTGCCGATGATTCAGGCGCGATTTCCTTTCCTGCCTCAAGGCTGTCCAGACCGCTGAACAGGTCCTTGAACATACGTGATGCAGCTCCGGAAGCCGGCACGAATTTGCATTTTCCGTCAATCTTTGCTGATTCATAATATTTTACAGCAGCCTCGGCTGCCTCATCATCAAGCACTGCAATACCTTTTTCAGGTGTTGCCGGAGCCACTATCTTCAACCAAGGGAAACCTTTCTTGAAGCGTTCCACCTGATCAGCAACTGTCTGCACTGAGGAACCTCTGCCCTCAATCTGTGCAATATCTTCTTTGGTAAACATAGTTTTGTGTGAATTATGGTTAAATGTATATTTCTCTTCTGTATTGGTAGTCTGACCTCATTTTCTCGAAACTGCCCGGCTCTGCCCTGAAGCGGAAGTCATCAGTGAAAATCGGATAATTATATTGGAAAACGGCTGCAATTTCGCCCTGATTCTTGCCTGTGAGGTCAAGTTTCACAGGTTTATGTTCTTCAATGTCAGTTTCCGGGCGGAAATCGTAAAGGGCGCTGATACCGAAATGCCTTGCCACTGCCTGGACTGCTGATGCTGTACCGTTCTGTTTGCCCTGGAATGAGTAGCCGGCAATATGAGGGGTGGCGATATCCACCATATCTATAAGTCTCTGATTTACATCAGGTTCATTGTTCCATGTATCGATTATGACAGCCCCGAGCTTCGGGATTGCGTCAATGAGTGCCTGCTCGTCAACAACCTCTCCCCTAGAAGCATTCAGGAATATGGTTCCCGGCTGGAGCTTTGCAAAAAAGTCCGCGTTCGCCATCTTGCGGGTGGTCTCATCCAAAGGCACATGCATGGTCACAATCTGTGACTGTTCCAGAAGCGTGTCCAGCGAACAGAATGCTTCAGGCCCTTCCTTGGCCGCTCTCGGAGGGTCGCAGAGCAACACCTTGAAACCCAGATATCTGGCCATCTTTTCCACCAGACGTCCCACATTTCCTACTCCTATGATTCCGAAAGTGGCACCCTCGACTTTCAGGGCCTTCCGGGCCGCCACTCCGTACAAAGCAGAGAAGACATACTGCATCACTCCTCCGGCATTGCATCCCTCGGCATTATGTACTTCAATTCCGTGGGAATTGCAGTAATCAAAATCTATATGGTCGGTGCCGATGGTGGCCGTAGCTATCATCTTCACCTTTGTTCCTTCGAGAAGGGCGGCGTTGCATCTGGTGCGGGTCCTGATAATCAGGGCATCGGCATCCATCACATCCTCCCTTGTGATTTCCTTTCCATTAATGTACCGGACATCCGCATACGGTTCGAAGACTCCTTCGAGAAACGGAATGTTCTTGTCTGCAACAATTTTCATATACTTCCTACTATGGCCGGCATCGTCCCGGCCTTTACTTCAGGACAATGTCCTTTACATAATCTCCTCCCTTGCCGTCAGGTGTGAAAAGTTCATCCGAAGCAAGCCTGTTGTTCACAAGTCTGACAAGGTCTTTCCTCATGAAATACAGTCTGTTACGCACCACAGACGAATTCAGGCTCACATACAGGACTCCATTCCTGAAAAACATGGAAACAGTGTTCTTTGCCGCTCCCGAGACATCGTTCCACGCAGAGAAAACTCTCTGGCGGTTCAGCCCCGAGGCAAGCCTCATGGAACGGATGTACATTTCCATCAGTTCCTCCATTCCTATGGCCTCCTTCCTGGCCATTCTTCCGCTAGGCCTGTTCATCATCAATCCTCCTGAATGTCCCTGAGACTGTCTCGAAATATGCTCTGTCGCGTGTCAGGTTGTCCACGATGCCGGCAAGCCTGACCTTGTTGCTGTCAGTAATGAAAATCTGTCCGAATTCATCAGTGGAAACCATCTTGAGCAAGTTCGAGATTCTTCCCATGTCAAGTTTATCAAAAACGTCGTCCAGCAGGAGTGCCGGAGCGAAGCCGTAGCTGCGTTTCATTATTTCATATTGGGCGAATTTCAGAGATACCAGAAATGATTTCTGCTGTCCCTGGGATCCGCACCTGCGAAGCTGCCATCCGTCCATCTTGAATATGAAGTCGTCCCTCTGTATGCCCGAGCCGGTGTACCTGAGAATCAAATCCCTTTCATAAGTTGATGCAAGTATCTGGTCCAGAGAGTCTTTGCTCAAGTCTGACTCATATTCTATGCTCACTTTCTCCATTCCTCCAGAGAGCTCGTGATAGTATTGCGAGACCACTGGATTGAGGTCTTCAACGAATTTCTTGCGGGCATTATAGACCGGTTCGGCGAGCGAGGCCATCCTCATGTCTATGACTTCCAGCAGCGAGCGGTCCGGATTGTTATCCTTGAGCATTTTGTTGCGCTGGAGAAGAAGACGGTTATATTGCTGAAGGGCAGACAGATAGCCCTTGTCCATCTGCGACAGCACCGAGTTGACGAAACGCCTGCGCTCTTCACCTGAGTCGCTCACCATCGTGCTGTCCGACGGAGAAACCAACACTATGGGCAGGGTGCCTATATGTTCCGATATTCTGGAATATGGTTTGTCGTCGCGACGGAGCTTTTTGTCGCCTTTGGCGTTGACTTTCAATGAGAAACGGCTGGATAATCCGTTGTCCATCCTGTATGTGGCGGACATGGAGAATTCGTCGGTGCCATGACGGAAATTGAACCTGTCGGATGTGGAGAAGGCGCTTTTAGTCATTGACATATAATATATTGCATCCAGAAGATTGGTTTTGCCTTCCCCGTTGTTCCCGCTTATGCAATTGATATTGGGCGAGAATTCCAGTTCCTGCATCTGAATATTCCGGAAATCGGATATGACTATTTTCTCCAATAATGGCATCTTTCCAGGTTTAGTTTTATCCATACAAAGATATATATTTTCTACCGAATGGCAATTATTTGTTTAACTTTGCCCTCGCTTTGCGAAAATCATCATGTAATGATATGAGACGGATATTTTTATTTTTAACCTTGATGCTTGTATCGGCAGCCCTGTTTCCGGCAACGGCACAGAAAAAACAAAGGGACATCGAAACGGCATTGACAGAGGAAAAGCATGATACAATCACGGAATCCATAATAACGGCCCTGGCTGACAGACGGATGAACTCCACCCAGACGGGTCTCAAGCGCATAAACAGCAAGGACCTCAACTCCGGATTCGCCCTTTTCAGCACTCCAGATGTCATTAAGACACTCCAGATGATGCCGGGCGTTTCTTCCGGCACCGAACTCCTTTCGGGCTTCTATGTCCACGGAGGCGACGGCAGCGACAACCTCTTCCTCCTCGACGGCGTTCCCGTTTATCAGGTCAGCCACCTGCTCGGTCTGTTTTCGTCGTTCAACACCGATGTGATAGACAATCTGGATTTCTACAAAAGCGGTTTCCCGGCAAGATACGGCTCAAAGCTCTCTTCCATCGTGGACGTAACCACCCGCGACGGGGATTTCGAGAAGATTCACGGCACATTTGCAGTCGGTCTGATTGATGGAAGGTTCCAGCTTGAAGGGCCTCTTTGGAAAGGAAGGACCTCGTTCAACATTGGTTTGAGAAGGACGTGGACCGAAGTGCTCACACTCCCCTTTTTCGCCACCTACAATGTGCTGAACAAGCCGGATAAACAGAACGCAAGATATGCTTTCACTGACCTGAACGTCTCTGTTTCGCACCGGTTCAGCAAGAATAACATACTTTCAGGGCATTTCTACACCGGAAACGACGTCCTGAGATATAGTAATCTTAACATTCAGGAATGGTACGATTCGGAGAACAAGTTTCAGAGGCAGGAAGACAGAGTCAGCATGGGGATGAGCTGGGGAAACGTCCTGGGTTCACTGAACTGGAAATGGGACTTTTCCAATAAGCTGTCAATGAAGAACATACTCTATTACAGCGGCTCACTTTCAAAGATTTCATACTCATTCGAGGAAACCGATCAGGACAATGTTTACACCAAGGCAGGAGAATACTACAATTCAGATGTCCACAATATCGGGCTTAAGTCAGACTGGTTCCACGAACTCTCCCCGAGTCACAAACTCAGGTATGGAGCCACCCTCCAATATCATCTCTACTGTCCGGATGCAACGGCCCGGTCGGATATGAAATCAGGATCGGTCAGCATGACAAAAGTGGCCTATGCGGATTCTCTGAGATACAATTCCATCGAGGCAGCCATCTATGCCGAGGACGAAATCAACATAACCGACGCATTCTCGGCCAATGCCGGCCTGCGCTACGCCCTATATTACAATTCCGGTAAGATATGGCATTCGGCAGAGCCACGCCTTGCATTGAAATATGCTTTCAATGAAGCAGTTACGGCCAAGGCATCATATACGTGGATGAGCCAGCCGGCACATCTTATTTCGTCGCTGTACATCGACCTCCCGACCAATGCATGGCTCCCGTCCACTTCGAAGGTAAGGCCCTCGCGTTCGCAGGAAGTGGCTGCCGGAATATATACAGCCCTCCCTCACAACATCCACCTGAATGTCGAGGGGTGGTACAAGCACATGTACAACCTTCTTGAATATGCCGGCTCTTACAGTGCTTTCCCGCCACTGACCGGATGGGAGGATTGCTACAAATCAGGCCAGGGACGTTCATGGGGAGCGGAACTGGATTTCGGATACGATGACGGAAGGACGGAAGTGAATGTATATTATACACTTATGTGGTCACAAAGGAAGTTCGAGGATTTCTATCCCGACTGGTTCAGGGACAGGAACGACAACCGTCATAAACTGACTTTGATGGCAAAGCATAAATTCACCAAACGCTTCGAGATTTACGGAGCATGGAACTGGCACAGCGGAAACTGGGTCACTATGGCTACACACCAGACTGAGGACCAGTCCGTTCAGGTTTTCCTTGAACCGAACAACATACAACTACCTGATTATCACAGGCTTGACGTAGGACTCAATTTCATCAGGAAGACAAAGAGGGGCAATACCAGCATTTGGAATCTGAGCATTTACAATGCATATTGCAGGCTTAACCCTATCACGGCTTATGTATCGGAAGTACAGCTGAGTGACAAAGTAGTGGCATATTACGGCAACAGCGTAGGCATTATTCCGATTGTCCCTACATTCAGTTACACCTTAAAGTTTTGATAATATGAGACTTAAACTATATATTTACATCGTCCTGCCGTTATGCATCGTTTCCTGCATGCGGCCTTTTGACTTGAAACTGGACGATACTCCTGTCATTTATCTGGAATCATATCCCGGAATTGATGATGTGGTGGCATTCAAGGTTCAGCCGGCTTATTCCTACTCAAATACGGCCTCAAAGCCGGAGTTCAGGCCAGAGATTGTCTTCACTGTCAATGGCAAGCAGGTTCCTGTGGTTCCGAATGCCGGGCAGAAGGTTGACAAGGATTATCCTGAGTCTTACTATATTGCTGATTATAAAGTCGTTCCGGGTGATAAGCTGAGCGTGGAGGTGTCTTCCAAGGGCTTCCACAGCATTTCAGCTGAGACGGTGGTTCCTGCATATTTCCCGGACAGTTATCCAGAAAGGAAGATTGATTACCGGCGGGAAGATTTCATTGACAGGAAACTGAATATTCTGTATATTTCTGTTGACAGGCTTCCTGACATGGCTTATGGCTATGGCGTCCAGTTGGTTGAGGAAACGACTTATTTCCTGCCTTCGGAACAGAGGACGGATGTCACCGTTTATACTGGAAGGCAGATTTCTGATTTCTATGACATGGCTCCTCAGTCCTTTGATGGCATGGTTATTCCATTCGAAGGGAAGCTGATGTCAGTCTGGAACGCCTCCCAGGCCGAGGTTTCTCCGTACAAGATGTCCATTGTCCTTAACTCATACGATTTTCCAGAGATGCAGAATTCCTATGAATCGTTATTTGTAACTGAGGGGAAGGATGTCATGTATGATGATTATGGCAATCCTATGGGTGAATATGAATTCCGAAGCCGCAACAAGATTATCTTATATACTTTGAGCGATGAATTTTATAAATTCGCTATGGCTCAGGTACTTAAGGACTCGAATTCAGATTTTATACCGGGGCTGGCTCCGTCGAATTTCTGCTATTCGAACATAAAGGACGGCTACGGAGTTTTTGCCGGAATAACATGCACTGAGACGGACTGGATTACTCCTGAGTTCATTGAAAAGAATAAATGAAACCGGACATGATATTTTCTGATAGTATGAGAAGGATGGTTTTTGCCGCCGTGGCGGCTATGTTGATATTGAGCGGATGCCGATACAATCCGCTTTATGACGGGCAGGAGTTCCGTCTGTACTGTTCTGAATTCGGGCTTTTTGAGAAGGACGGTGCGGATGTTTTCATTCCCGTCGAATATGAAAAGCCGTTGGTGCTGGAGTGCTATGGAGGCAAGGGGAAGTCACATTCTGTTACAATCCAGGACCCTTCATTGCTTGATTATTCCTATAGCAAGACTTCCGTGAAGTATCAAATTCTGGACGATGCTGATATCCAGCCGGCATCTGTCACCTTGTTTCCTAAAAAATTGGGTGACACCGTCATAACTATATCTGACAATAATGGTGGAGGTGCAATTTCCGTAAACGTGCATATATGTCCGGCATCCAAGGTGCTTGTTGTCACTGACAGTCACAACAGCTATGAGCCGGGTACGGTCCTGGCATTCAAATACGGCGGTGTTGACGATGTGGTAAGTTTCTGCAGGCAGAACAATCCTTCCGGTGGTTCTTACCATGACAACAGGCCGATGGATATGGAACGTATTGTTGATGGTAAATACAGATTTGTGCCTTCGGATAATACTGTAATTCTTGAACTTAGCTATGAGGCAGACAGCAATGGCCAGCCTTGCAGGGGCGGCAGGATTACTGACAAGAGGTTCAAGGTCATGTTCTCCTATGGAGGAGGTACAAACGATCCTGAGGAAATGATGAAATATCTGCATCTTGATGATTTGCATATAAGCACCAAGACTGAAGAAAATCCTTACGATGTCATTTATCTCCTGTCATTCATCGATATGGAAGATGAGCAGAATCCTGATATCAGTTCAGAAAGGTCAAGAAGATTCACTGCATGGAGCGCCTCAATCATTCCATGGATGTTCTGATTCACGAAGGCTGCTGATTTCCGGAGGCTGCTGATTTCCGGAGAAATCAGAATCAATAACTTTTACCTATTGAAAGAATCCTTATCTTTGCAGGCAATGTACCAATATAGTGGAAAATTATGAAAGTTAAGATAATCAATAAATCAGCATTCCCGTCTCCTGCTTATGCTACGGAAATGTCGGCGGGAATGGATTTGAAAGCCAACATACAGGAA
The DNA here is from genome assembly GCA_051889855.1 of Candidatus Cryptobacteroides sp. Lineage (GTDB taxonomy): Bacteria > Bacteroidota > Bacteroidia > Bacteroidales > UBA932 > Cryptobacteroides. The sequence goes on from JBJFDE010000247.1 coordinate 21,810, forward strand.
GCGGTAAGTCTGGAGCCGCTCCAGCGGGCAATGATACCGACGGGAATATACATGGCTCTCCCGGAAGGCACAGAGGCACAGGTGCGTCCGCGCAGCGGTCTTGCAGCAAAGTTCGGTATATCCGTCCTTAATGCCCCGGGCACGATTGACGCAGACTACCGCGGAGAAGTGAAAGTGATTCTTGTAAATCTTTCCAATGAGCCTTTCACCATCAATCCGGGCGAAAGGATTGCCCAGCTGGTTCTTGCCAAATATGAAAGAATCGAATGGGATGAGGTGGAGAGTCTCGACGAGACTGACAGAGGACAAGGCGGTTTCGGCAGCACAGGCAGATAAACATCCCGGACAAGTCTCAGATTGACATTAGATAAAAGCCAAATTTCCAAAACAATGGACATAAAAAGTTTATACTCAATATATAAGAACTGTGGAGGTAAAGTAACCACAGACACACGCACTCTGAAAGGTGGCGAACTGTTTTTTGCATTGAAAGGTGAAAATTTTGACGGAAATGAATATGCTTCCAAAGCCCTTGAAGCAGGAGCCGGCTATGCTGTGGTGAATGCATCTTCAGCGGCTGCAAAACTTGCTGAAACAGACGACAGGATCATTCCGGTCGAAGATACTCTCAAAACCCTTCAGGCATTGGCAAGGTGGCATAGGTCGGTAACATTCGTTGACGGCAAACCATTGACAGTCATAGCATTGACCGGAACAAACGGAAAGACCACCACAAAGGAGCTCATTCGCGAAGTCCTTTCCACAAAATACAATGTGACAGCCACGGAAGGTAATCTCAACAACAACATCGGTGTTCCCCTCACCCTTCTTAAAATCAACTCAGAGACACAGATAGCGGTGGTGGAGATGGGCGCCAGCCACCCGGGAGACATCACGGAACTGGTGAATATCGCCCTCCCCAACTATGGCCTCATCACAAATGTGGGCAAAGCCCACCTGCTTGGTTTCGGAAGTTTTGAAGGAGTCATGAAGACCAAGGGCGAGCTCTATGATTACCTCAGGCGTACTTCCGACAAAGTCTTCCTGAATGTGGACAATCCATATCTCTGCAAGATGGCATCCGAGCGGAATCTGCAGAGCGACCCTGAACGTCCATATTCGCTTCTTATTCCTTATGGCGTTGATTATCAAAAGGTTCAGGTATATCCTTCTTCTGCAGGTCATCCATTCCTCCGTTTGTCTGTTCCAAAAGAGGACGGTTCGAAGCTGGAAGTTGAGACGCATCTTGTGGGATCGTACAATGCAGACAATGTGATGGCCGCAATTGCCGTGGGAAGGCATTTCGGTGTTGGTCTTGAGGATGCTGTCAGGGCAATCGAAGAATATCAGCCGTCAAACAACCGTTCACAGATGACAAGGACTGAACGCAATCTGCTGATTGTAGATGCTTATAATGCCAATCCGACAAGCATGGCTGCGGCTCTCGACAATTTTGCGCTTGTCCAATCTGACAAGAAAGTGGCGCTCCTTGGTGACATGCTGGAGCTTGGTGCGGAGTCTCTGAAAGAGCATATTGCCGTGGCTCAGAAGGCTTTCGGTCTGTCTCTTCATCAGATTTGCTTCGTCGGAGCCGAGTTCGGCAAGGCTTTGGAGGAAATGAAAAAATCCAACCAGACAGATGCTGCTGATTGGAAACATTTCGAGTCTTCGGATCTTTTGAAAGATTATCTCGAAGAAACCGGACTGTCTGATGCCGTGGTCCTTGTAAAGGGTTCGCGTGGCACCCGTATGGAAAAGACTATTCCTGCGCTGTAGAATCAGGCTGCGGCACGGTTGAGTTTCCTGATGCACCATGCGCACAGCCAGCCCATTATGAGTCCGAAGCAGATTCCGACTGCCATGCCTACGATGACATCGCCGAGGAAGTGCTTTCCTACAAAGATGCGGCTTATGGAGACCATGAATGCCCATACCACCATCCAGGATGTGTAAATCTTTGCCCAAAGTGCAGGTTTGACCTCAGAACTGCCAGAGTCAGGTATCATGTGCCTGCTTGCTCCGAATTTCATTACCGGAATTATAGTGCAAAGTGCCACGCCTAATGCATTTGCCGCATGGGCGGAGAAGAAACTGAATCCGCCTCCATGTTCAAGTATATGAAGCCCGTTTTCGACCATGTATGAGTCGTTTACGGGCCTTATTCTTTGAAAATAATGCTTTATCAGGTTCGCAAACTGGTCGCAGAACAACACTGTTAGTGACACTCCGACGAGTACCACGAGGGTGCGCTTCCAGCCGAGTTTCCAGAACATCAGTGCTATGATGAGCGCATACATGGGTATCCAGACCTTTTTGTCTGAGAAGAACCACATTATGGGGTCGCTGAATGTCGAGTGCCAGCTGTTTATGGTCAGGGTAAGTTGCTGGTCCAGTTGCTCCAGAGCTTCAAGGGTTAGTGCCATTGTCTTGATTTATATTACTCAAGTTTCGCAAGTGATAACTTATTATGGTCC
>JBJFDE010000248.1:0-6573 GCA_051889855.1 Candidatus Cryptobacteroides sp.
ACTAAACTAAAATCGTACATTGTCATTTCGGCCTCGTGAGCGGTCAGCAAACAGTCCAGAGGACTTTTGCAGCTAGCAGCCGACGGCAGTCGGAAAGCGCGTGGAGAAATCTTTCATAAGAATTATCATTCACCAGATTTCTCGACTGCGCCCTCCGGGCTCCGCTCGAAATGACAGTAGTATTCTTAACCAGTTCATCCGATTTTCCAGTCAGTAGGCTGATATACATGCTCGAAATGACCGTAATATAAAGGAAGATTCGTCTAAATAGGTTTGGGATTCGTCTAAACTTTGGATAAGGTGGATGAGAGGGTGGTAATTTTGCCGGCGTAAACAAAATAAAGGTATGGTTAGAATGAATTTTCAAACTTTGGCGTGTGCCATTTCGTTTATCATCGTTACGGCATCTTCGTTTGGTGCTTATGCTCAAAAGGTGGACAGTCTTTCATCTGAAAAGGCTGACACTGCATTTTTTAACGACCAGATTCTGGAGCTTGACGGGACTGTTTTCGTTGCTCAGAAGAATTTGGTTCAGATGAAGGTTGACAAGGTGGTTTACAAGGTCTCAGACGATGTGGATTCAAAGACAAGCACCGTTCTGGAGATGCTCAGGAAGGTGCCGATGGTCAGCGTTGACGGACAGGACAAGATTACTGTGAATGGAAGTTCGTCATTCCAGGTTTATATCGACGGCAAGCCAAACCAGATGATCAGCAAGAATGCTTCTCAGATTTTCAAGGCAATGCCGGCAATGTATGTTAAAGATATAGAGGTAATTACAAATCCAGGAGCCGGTTATGATGCCGAAGGAGTGGGCGGAGTTCTGAATATTACGACCAACACTGCAAGTACCGGTGGCAATTCAGTCTCCGAAATGCAATATGGAAGCATTACGGCCCAAGGCTCCAACAAAGGTGGTGGCGGAAGCGTGTATTATGGCATTCAGAAGGGCAAATTCAGTCTCAGTGCCAATGCAAATGCATCAGGTACATTCATGAAGAATATGGTCTCTGATATCGAAAGAGTCCAATACAGGGAAGGCGGCGACATTATCACCAAAACACATTCCTCTGCAAAGGCTAATATTCCCATCTACATGGGAAGCCTTTCGGCAAGCTACGACATCGACTCCACCAACACAATTTCCGCATCCGCTTCTTATATGCACTTTGGTTCTAAAGTCCGGTCAACTGGTGAGACCTCTATAGGCCCGATTGGATACGGTTTCATTTCCGATGTCAAATCAACAAGCAGCAGCATCAACGCCACTGCTGATTATCAGCACAGATGGCCGAATGCTCCCGGCAGGGCACTTACAATCTCATACCAGTTCGACGGCACCCCGGCGAGCACCAATACCAACAACAGTTTCGACAACCTCTTCGAGCCTGTCTTAAGCATTGTCAACACCAATTCCATCAGTAACATAGCTCAGGCAGATTTCGTAAGTCCAATTACGAAAAGCCACAAAATAAGTACAGGTCTGAAATACATCGGAAGGCACAATTCCTCCGTTCAGAAAGGTGTAATGGAATATGATTTCTATAACAATATCGGTGGCATTTATGCTGAGTATGAAGGCATTATGGGAGCTTTCGGCCTCAAAGCCGGTCTCAGATATGAACACACTTGGCAGAGAGTCAATTACAGTGCGGGACAGGGTGAAAATTTCAAGATAAATTATGGGAGTCTTGTGCCAAATGCAAGCCTTCAGTACAATATCGGAGCCACCCAGAACATCGGTTTGTCATACAATATGCGGATTACCCGTCCAGGTATCACCTACCTCAATCCTTACGTTGACATGAGCGATCCAACTGCAAGGACTTATGGAAACAGTGCCCTCGAAGCAGAATCGGCACACAATATCAACCTGGTATATAACTATTTCAGTCCAATGTGGATTGTGAGTGCAACTCTTCGTCAGACAATGGTCGGCAACGGTATTTCACAATATAGTTTCTATGATGCCCAGGGCCTTTTGAATACTACTTATGGGAACATTGTAAGTTCCTCATCCACAGGCCTCAATGCTTTTGTCACCTGGGTTCCGGGACAATTCACAAGGGTAATTCTGAACACCGGAGCAGGCTGGTCGCAATTCAGCAGCAAGGAACTGGATTCGCGCAACAGCGGATGGAACTTCAATGCAATGCTCGGGTTCCAGCAGACTCTGCCACTGGATTTCCGCATCAGTGCCAACCTGATTTATTCCGGCAAGACTTTCTCTCTTCAGGGCTGGTCAAGCGGCGTTGCGATGGGAATGCTCGGTTTGACAAAATCGTTCCTGGATGACAAACTGAGCCTTAGTCTCAATGGCCTTACAAGCCTCAATGGTCTGAAGATGAAAACGACTTCATACAGCTGCGGAAAAGACTTCCACAATATCAGCAAGACCGAACTTCCGCTCGGATCCGTTACTTTTTCAATCAGCTGGAGTTTCGGCAAGCAGGATGACGGCAAGAAGAAAGGCATAAAAAAGACTCAGATTGATGACAATCAGCTCAACAGCAGCTCTTTCGGCGAAAGCATCGGAACGATGATTAATATGAAGCAATAATTCGTCTTTATCAATGGAAGTCTTGCCATCCCCGTATTTTTGGTTATTTTTGTAGTTTAAATGGTTAGTGATAATATTATGAAGAACAAAGTGCTGATAAACGTTCTGCAGGCAATGATCTGGGCATTGCTTATGACTTATCCTGCAATAGTGTTCTACATATATACGGGGTTGGTGCAAGACTTTGTCAATGTTCTCAAGGGGACGGCAGTGCTGTTCCTGCCACTGTGTTGCATATATTATCTGAACTACCTTCTTCTCATTCCGAAATTGCTTTTCAACAAAAAGCAGGCATGGTTCTGGATTGCTAATGTTTTTATTATCATTTTGTTTGCCTTGCCATCTCTTTTCGGCCAGAAGATGCAGCACATAATGCAGACTTTCCAGGTGGATGTGGTCAACTACATCAAGGCAGGATATGTCGGCAGCATCATCGGAGGGGCTGCCTTGATGTTCATAAGCATCATAATGGCAATCGGAGTGAGCTACATGGTCAAATGGGTGGAAGAAAAGCAGAAGCTGGATGAGGAAAGAAGGCACAATGCCGAGGCCGAACTTACTTGGCTGAAAAACCAACTCAATCCGCATTTCCTCTTCAATACATTGAACAATATTTCTTCACTTGTGGCCATCGACCCTGACAGTGCCCAGGACAGGATTGCCCAGTTGAGCGAGCTTCTGCGATATGCCCTCTATGAGAGCAGCGGCGAGAAGGTTCCTGTTAAAAAAGAAGTCGAGTTCATGGAAAACTATATAAGCCTGATGTCGCTCAGGTGCAGCGGGAAAACAAGGGTACAATATAGTTTCGATGATTTCCCTGAGAACTCAAAGATTTCTCCCCTGCTCTTCATCTGTCTTATTGAAAACGCTTTCAAGCATGGCACTTCAGCGCATGAGGATTCCTTCATTGAAATCTCAATGTCCCGGGATGGCTCAGCACTGGTATTCAGCAGCCGGAACTCATTCATCGAGAAGAAAAGTCAGGATTTGAGCGGTTCCGGAATAGGGCTCGAGAATATGAAAAGGCGCCTGCAACTTTTGTTTCCCGGCAGGTTTACTTACAATATAAACTCTTCTGATTCAGTATATTCTGTCACTGTCAGACTTGATGATATTTTTACCGAATGAATAAGATAAAGTGCATAATTGTTGATGACGAGCCTCTGGCTGTCGGGATGCTTGAAAACTATGTGAGCCGTACCCCTTCGCTGGAGCTGGTATCTTCATTTACTGATCCGGTGGAGGCTTTGGCAAGGATAAATGAGGCCAGGCCTGACCTGGTGTTTCTTGACATCCAGATGCCTGACCTGAACGGTCTTGAGCTTTCGAAAATGCTTCCTGACTGTACATTTATCATTTTCACGACGGCATTCAAGCAATATGCTTACGAGAGCTACGAGGTGGAAGCTGTCGACTACCTTCTCAAGCCAATCCGCTATCAGAAATTCCTTGAGGCAGTGGCAAAAGTTCAGCGCAGGCTTGCCGGCAGGCATCAGGTTGGCGAGCAATCTGCCGTTCATCCCAACACCCAGTCGGCCGGACAGTCTTCTGGGCAGTCTTCGGTTTTCATTCGTACTGACAGGGCGTTCCGGCGCGTGGAACTCAATGATATTCAATATATTTCAGGTATGAAGGACTATGTTACGATTTACCTCGAAGGAGAAAAGGAGCCAATCGTGACGCACCTGACCATGAAGTCAATCGAGGACATGCTGCCTTCTGAGAGGTTTATGCGAGTGCACCGTTCGCATATCGTTGCACTGTCGAAAATCACATCCATTGACTCCAATGGTGACGTCTTGCTCGGCTCCGCCTACATCCCGGTCTCTGACTCCTACCGTCAGGCTCTCGAAGCTTTCATCGCACAGAACCTTTTGAAATAAATAGGACTGAAATTAGTTAACTCAAAAACGTCCGGAAAAAAGCCGTTATCCCGGACGAAACCAGCTAAAATTCAATTTTGTCCGGAAAAAGGCCGATTTCCCGGACAAAATCATTATCGGCTTGAACCATGCGGTCATGATTCATACTAAGAAGTCTTGCAGCAGGAACTGGTGCAGGAAAGTGAGCGGTGTGGTTTAGAGGAAGTGGGAGAAAATTGAGGCACCGATGACGGTCAGCAGGCCGCAGACTACGATTGACAGGCTGCTCATTGCGCCTTCAATCTGGCCGATTTCCATGGCTTTGGCAGTTCCGACGGCATGGGAGCTTGAGCCGATTGCAATGCCTTTGGCTATCGGTTCTTCAATCTTGAAAAGCTTCAGCACGCCTTCTGCAATGACATTGCCGATAACTCCGGTGATGACGATAACAACCACTGCCAGAGACACATAGCCTCCAAGTTCGTCAGCCACTCCCATTCCTATGGCAGTCGTAATGGACTTTGGAAGGAAGGTGACATAGGTCTGATGGTCAAACTTGAAAAGCAATGCCAGAAGCAGGATGCACACAAGACTCGACACCACACCTGAGACGATGCCTGCCACAACTGCTTTCCAGTTCTTTTTCAACAAGTTGAACTGCTGGTACAGCGGCACTGCAAGACAGATGGTCGCTGGGGTCAGAAGAAAACTGATGGAATCAGCCCCTGCAGCATAAGTCTGATAGCTTACTCCTGTCAATGAAAGGAAAAGTATCACCAGAATGATGGAAATAAGAAGCGGATTCATAAAAGAAAGACCTGTCTTTTTCCTGAGCCACATTCCAAGGCCATAAGATGCCAGACTGATCAGCACGCCAATGAATACTGAACTTTCAATCAACTCTTTCATTTCCTGCCTCCTTTTCTGATAATCCTCTGAGTAACTCTTCCTGAAACGGCCATGACAACCACCGTGCTCACCAAAGTAACTACAACATACGGGAGCCAGGCCTCGCGAATCAGGTCCCACGACTCGATGACTCCCACAGCCGGAGGAAGAAACATCAAGGGCATGATGGCAATAAGAAAAGAGCTCGTCTGCTCTATATCGCTGACTTTCACAACTTTGAATTCAAGTGCCAGAAAAAGGAGCACAATCCCGTAAATGCTCGCGGGTATCGGAAGCGGAATAAAATAGTGAAGCAGTTCTCCGACGAATGCAAACACCATTATAATCAGAAACTGAAAAACGTATTTCATTATAGCACTACTAAAAAACCGCGCGAATTTAGCATTTTTTCACACTTTATTTCAATTTATTCGTAAAAGGTTATCTTTGTGGAAAAAATAACTAATATGATACCGGATTGGGCAGAAGAACTCGGATGCGCCATCACAGTATGTGACACCGAAGGCGTGATACTTTACATGAATGAGAAAGCAAAGACAACCTTTGCGAAGCATGGTGACTTGATTGGCAAGAACTTGATGAATTGTCACAATGACCGTTCAAAGGCGATAATTCACGACATGCTTGAAACAGGAGGCACTAATTGCTACACAATTTCGAAGGGCGGAGTGCGGAAGATGATTTACCAAAGTGCCTGGAAGGAAAACGGGCAGGTCAAAGGCCTAGTGGAAATTTCCATGGTCATACCGGAAGAAATGCCACACTACAACCGAGGCTGAAAACGCCATATACGAACATACAACAAAACCAACTGAATACCATGAAAAAGACATTTCTTTCATCAGTGTTTTGGATTGCAGGAATAATACTTTGCAGTTCAATACTTTACGGATGCAGCCAACCGGAACAGGAAAAGTACCATGTATGCGCTCTGATCTGGCCTTCCTGCCATGACGACTCGCTTGGAAGGACAAACTGGCCTGCCGGAATAGGAGAATGGGAAGTCATACAGAAAGGAAATCCCCGATTTGAAGGTCATTATCAGCCGAAAGAGCCATTGTGGGGCTACGAAATGGACAATGACCCGGGAGTTGTCGAAAAATGGATCAATACCGCCCTTGATTATGGAGTGAACACATTTATCTATGACTGGTACTGGTTCGACCATTATCCATATCTGGAGAGTGCTCTCAATGACGGTTTCCTGAAAGCCCCTTCAAACGAAAAAATGGAATTTTTCAT
>JBJFDE010000249.1:0-6547 GCA_051889855.1 Candidatus Cryptobacteroides sp.
CGGCTCGTAGTATGACGAGATGTCAGCCACGGTTACGCTTGTTCCCTTATCTTTGTCAAAACGGATGGTGGCCGCCATATTCTCAGGGATGACTATGGTGTCCTTCTTGTCAGAGAACAGATAGATTTCAGATGTTTTTGTCTTTTCTATCAAGGCGTCGGTTTCTTCCCTGCTGCTTTCTTTTTCTGCTTTGGACCTGAAAGAATCACGGTTGCTGTAAATGCCATCCTGAAATCTTTGTCCGCTGGCTGAAGAGGCATATTGCGCGGCTGTTCCGCATGCCGAGAGCAATATTGCCGTCGAAGCAATGAGCAGCGTGTGTAAATACTTCATAAATACCTCCTTATATTAATTGTTAATGTCTGGGCAAATGCTTTTGCACAGAAAGTGTTAGTTTGCAAAAATTATGTATCTTTGCAGCCTGACTTCAATTGCAAGAATCTTGCCGTAGAGCAGGGCTCATGCATGAAGCCACACGGTGCAATATTAGGAATAAAACTATTAAATTCAAAAAATAAAATGGCAAAAGAGGTTACCAAAAGATCCGAAAACTACTCTCAGTGGTATGACAATCTTGTAGTAAAAGCAGATTTGGCGGAGCGTTCCGCAGTAAGGGGATGTATGGTGATAAAGCCTTACGGATATGCAATTTGGGAGAAAATGCAGAGTGTGCTTGACAAGATGTTCAAGGATACAGGACATCAGAATGCATATTTCCCGCTTTTCATTCCGAAATCCTTCCTCAGCCGTGAAGCTGAGCATGTAGAGGGATTTGCAAAGGAGTGCGCTGTGGTCACCCATCACAGGCTCATGGCCAATCCGGACGGTCCGGGAGTGGTTGTCGATCCGTCTGCCAAACTCGAAGAGGAACTCGTTGTAAGACCTACATCCGAGACCATTATATGGAATACATACAAGAACTGGGTGACTTCCTGGCGTGATCTGCCTATTCTCTGCAACCAGTGGGCTAATGTCGTGCGTTGGGAAATGCGTACAAGGCTTTTCCTGCGCACCGCTGAATTCCTCTGGCAGGAAGGCCACACAGCCCATGCTACCCAGCAGGAGGCAATTGACGAGGCAACAAAGATGGTGAATGTCTATGCAGACTTTGCCCGCAATTGGATGGCACTTCCTGTGGTTGTGGGACACAAGAGCCCTAACGAGCGATTCGCAGGCGCTCTCGATACCATGACAATCGAGGCTTTGATGCAGGACGGAAAGGCCCTTCAGGCAGGTACATCCCACTTCCTCGGCCAGAACTTCGCAAAGGCTTTCGATGTCCAGTTTACCAACAAGGAAGGCAAGCAGGAGTATGTCTGGGCTACTTCATGGGGCGTTTCCACACGTCTGATGGGTGCCCTGATCATGGCACATGGCGATGACAACGGACTTGTTCTTCCTCCGAAACTCGCTCCTATCCAGGTGGTCGTAGTTCCTATCGTCGGAAAGGATGAAGAAGGAAACAAGGCGATTTTCGCCAAGATGGCTGAACTGAAGGCTGAACTTGAGGCTCACGGCCACACCGTGAAGATTGATGACCGCGACACACTCCGTCCGGGATTCAAATTCGCAGAGTGGGAGCTCAAAGGCGTTCCTGTACGTCTTGCAGTGGGTGCACGCGACCTTGCAAACGGTACTGTCGAGATTGCACGTCGTGATACTCTTGAGAAAATATCCGTTCCGGTCGAGGGACTTGCCAAGAGGATTGAAGACCTCCTCGAGGACATTCAGACCAACATTTACAACCGCGCCTTGCAGTTCCGTGATTCGAACATCCGCAAGGTGGATACCTGGGAGGAGTTCAAGGAAGAAATCACCAAAGGAGGATTCCTTCTCTGCCATTGGGACGGAACCAAGGAGACCGAGGAGAAAATCAAGGAGGAAACCAAGGCAACCATCCGTTGTATCCCTATGGACAGCGCTGTCTGCATGGAAGAGGGCACTTGTATCTACACCGGCAAGCCGTCACACCAGAGAGTTCTGTTCGCTATGTCTTACTGATAAACAATGATTTGAATGAAGAAATTTTTTACACTGATACTTATTTCCGTACTTTCGTTCAATGCCGTGGCTCAAGAGCTGACTGATGCCCAGAAAGCAGCGGCAGAAGCAGCGATGGCCATTAACGATGCCCCGGAGGCAGAAAAAAAGGTCGTAAAACCGAATTATTGGAAAAACTCGCTTAAGACCAACCTCAACATCGGACAGACCGGGCTTACCAACTGGGCAGCCGGTGGAGACAATACGTTCTCGCTCCAGGGTTTCATAGATGGAAATGCCAATTACAAAAAGAATGAAATGTTCTGGAACAACCGTCTGCAGCTGGATTTCGGTGTACTATATTCTTCATCCAAACCTTTGCTTCAGAAAAGCTCTGACCGGATTTACCTTGAGAGCAAATGGGGCTACAAGACCCCGAAGATGGAAAATGTCTATTTTTCCGCCAACTACGACTTCAAGTCACAGTTCACCAGAGGCTGGGAATACAAGACACCTTCCGTTCCTGACAAGTACAAGGATGATGAAGGCAACTTGCCTGCCCTTGATGCCCTTGACAGGAAGGACCAGAAATCGCTTTGGAGAGATGCCAGGGTCCTGAAATCAAATTTCCTCGCACCGGCCTACACCAACCTCGCGCTTGGTATCGATTTCACTCCGACCAAATGGCTTGCAATCAACTTCGCGCCGGTGACGGGAGGTTATGTCATCGTCACTGACAAAAGCCTGAGGAAAGCCTACGGCATGCAGCTGAAGAAAAACAAAACCCAGGATGACGTGGATGCTCTGATTGCATCGGAAACCTTTACTTCAAAAAGCGCCAAAGACCAGGCTGAGGCTCTCGGAGACTTGTACCGCAGTGCCCGCTTCGAGTTCGGTGCCAAGCTCAAGATAGATGCCAAGGTGAACATCAATGACAACTTCGCATATTCAACCCAGCTTGTATTCTTCGAAGACTATCTGAAAGACCACAAGAAGAACCCTTGTCCACGTATCAACTGGGACAACCGTTTTGACTGGAAGATTGCAAAATATTTCTCCCTGACCCTCACCACCAACCTCATTTACGATGACATGGTGATGTTCAGTTCCGAGGCATATCAGAAGAGATGCACGAAGAAGAGCAAGTACAACGAAAAATGGGGAGAAAACGGATGGGCCAACAAGGGTGCCGGTCCTCTTGTCCAGTTCAAGGAGTCCCTTGCATTCGGATTCACATATACAATCGCAAGCAGGAACAACTGATGCAGAAACGTTTTGCTAAAATAATAAATGAGATGAGGGGGCTGGTCAATGAAAATTGGTCAGCCCCTGTCTTTAAGTCAGCCGCTGTAATTGAGCCGTCTCCAGTCATTGAGCCGGCCCCGGTCTTTGAGTCGTCCCCAATCTTTGAGTCGTCCCGCCGTCAGCGGATACTCGTAGCAGTGAGCGGGGGAGTGGATTCCATGGTGATGGCCCACCTTTTCCTTCAGACTCTTCAGGCGGAAGATTTCGCCCTTGCACATTGCAATTTCCACCTTCGTGGACAGGAAAGCGACTCCGACCAGGCCTTGGTTGAAGCTTGGGCCGCTGAACATGGACTCCGCCTGCATCTTGCATCTTTTGATACGGAAACCTATGCAAAGGAACATTCCCTGAGCATCGAAATGGCAGCCCGCGATTTGCGCTACAGATGGTTTGCCAATGTTTGCCGCGAAAACGATTATGCCGCAACAGCCGTGGCACATAATGCAAATGATAACGCAGAGACATTGATACTCAATCTCTTGCGTGGCACCGGCATGGATGGGCTCTCAGGCATGTCACCTGTATCGGACTTCCCGCTCAGTGACTGTCATGGCATCAGGCTCATCCGGCCTCTTATTGAATTTACCCGAAAGCAAATCGAAGGATATGCCTTCGCCTGGGGCATTGAATACCACACTGACAGTACAAATCTGCTGTCTGACTACAAACGCAACCGCATCCGGAACGAGGTCTTTCCCCAGTTTGCCCGAATCAATCCTTCTTTTGTTGCAACATTGTGCAATGACATGGAATATTTCGCCGACGCCGGGGAAATTGTCCGGACATGGTGCCGGAACCAGCAGGAGAGAGTTGTTTCGGAAATATCCGGTGTGTTCGGAGATGGAATATCCATAAATCTCGATGCTTTGTTTGCCACCGGGCATTGGAAATATCTGTTATATCATATATTGAGTCCCTATGGATTCAATTCTTCCGTATTGTCATCAATAAACTCCCTTCTATCTTCTTCCAGGACAGTTCCGGGGAAAAGGTTCGAATCCGATACCCATGTCCTTATCACGGGAAGGGGAGAAATGTCCATTTACGGGAAAGCCTCCGTCAGACCTCATGCCGGAGCAACGGCCGCTGATGCGTCCTCGATAATGCCTGTCCGCTGCGACGGCACATATCACTTCAACGGCAGGACATTCAAGATCGAGACAATCAAATGGTCCGCTGACATGAGCTTGAAGCAGCCCGATGGAGTCGTTGTGCTTGATGCCGACAAACTGTCTTTTCCATTTGTGCTCCGTCCATGGAGGACAGGGGACTGGATGGTGCCTCTGGGAATGCGTGGCAGGAAACTTCTGAGCGATATGTTCACCGACCTTAAATACAGCGCCGCCGATAAAGCTTCAGCCGTCCTCCTGGTAAATGTCCAGGCCTGTGAAGAGGCACATTCAGGACATTGCGCCGCACTGCTTTCGCGTCGTATAGACCAAAGTTACCGCATCACAAATACCACGGTCAATGTCCTGCGCATTGAAGAAATTCATGCTCAGAAGGCCTTGCACGGCAAATTGTGATAATCTGGAAAATGGTCAATAAAAATATTTCTTGCCTCTGAATGAAATAATAAGGAGCATCCCGAAAGAAACTTCAAATGACATTTCCTCTGTTTTGGTCTTTTAGGTACTTTTGCCATGCGCAAAAATTAATTACGTGGAAGACAATGTCCCTCGGTTAGAAAAAATGGATATTGAAGAGCTCAGTGACAATACTCTGATATTTTCCCGCACCGTTGAAGACGGAACGATGAAGAAATATACTAAATTTACTTGCAAAAGGATATAACAAGAAAAACATACAGAAAACTACAAGAGAGGGGACGTTGCGGCAACAGTACTCGCCACGCTTCCCCTTTTTGTCCCCCGTTTGTCCCCGAAAATATTGTTTACTTGGCTTTAATGCAGAATGCTGCATAAAGCGGGATGGACTTGATGCCGTTGCTAAAACCAAAGTTCTTGCTGGAGATTCGGTATGCTATCGGACTCCTGTATTCTTGGACGAATGTGTTCATACTGATGGCCTTCACCTTTGTGCCTTTCTTGACTTCAACCGGTATTACACTCATCTGGTCTTGAATTACGAATTCGAGTTCAGCTGTATTGTCGTTCTTCCAATATCGCAGGTCGATTCCATTGGCTCTGAGAGCTTGTGCGACATAGTTCTCGGCTACAGCTCCCAGGAATGTGTTGTCGGTTTCAATTGCGTTTAGAAGCATTGTTATTGGCATCTGGGCTTTTGCACCGAGTAGTCCTACATCAGAGAGGTAAATCTTGAAGTTGCCGTCATCTTCGTATGCTGTCAAAGGAATGTTTCCGTGGCTGACGAGTTTACATTTAAGGACTGTGCCGGAGAGGATGAGCCAATTGATGGCTTCTCCGAAGATCTTTGCAGTACCTCCTTTCTTTGCGAGCTTATACTGGAATTTCTTGTTCTCTTTTGCGAGCTGTGCGGGAATGGAGTTCCAGCATGCCTTAATCTTGACAGTGGTTGCAGGCTTGGCATATTTACCCATGTCGGAGTCGTATCCGTTAAGAATGGTCTGCTGGACAGCGCGACACTCAATAAAGCTATGTGTCTCGACAAATTTCTTTACCGATTCAGGCATTCCACCTACTACGAGATATTTCTGATAGAGGTCAAGGGCCATTTTATGAACAGATTCTGCAAGTCCTTCATTGGTCTTGTAGTGTTCGCGTATATCTTCTGCAAGAACATCGTTATTAGTGGCCCATAGGAACTCTTCAAAGTCCATAGGGTAAAGGGTAAGTTCATCTACCTTTCCTACTGGGTATGAGAAGTCTTCTTCCTGCTCCTTTTCTCCCTTGTTTACTGCAACTCCAAGGAAGCTGCCTGCAGCAACGATATCATACTGAGGATATTCTTCCTGGAAGTATTTCAATGCAAGGAGGGCACGCTTGCAGTCCTGGATCTCATCGAGGATGATCAAGGTGTCGTGCGGCGTGATTCTTACATTGTAAAGAGATTCGAGATATGCGATGACTTCCAAAGGATTGATGTTTTCCTTCAGGAAGTTGCGAACATCAGGGACGAGGTCGAGACTGATTCTGACATATTTTTTATAGTGTTCTTCTCCGAATTTTTCGAGAATATATGATTTTCCTACCTGTCGTGCTCCTTGAAGAATGAGGGGTTTATGCTCGGGTCTGTTTTTCCAGAGAACGAGTTGTTCTGTAATCTTCCTTTTCATCACAAAATGTATTAACAAAGCCAAAAATAATCGAAAACTATGAAA
>JBJFDE010000250.1:0-1817 GCA_051889855.1 Candidatus Cryptobacteroides sp.
TGGATGTCGTAACACAGGGTTGACACCCTGTGCTGTGTTATGTCGCCCTTCCAGGTAGGGTGTTCAAAATCGTCTTTTCAACGAGACAGTTTTTCAACCTGTATTGTTGACTGAAACTACCACCTTGCTCACGCTCCCAGTGGCTCCGCATCCCAACCGCACAGAACGTATTTTCCTATGCAGCTCCAAGCCTTTTATTGCGTTTAGAAACAAGGTTCTCTAACAGGTTTTCATCTCTCCAAGAAGTGATATCTTTAACCTTTGTCCTGCATAAGCGCTCTTTGACGTTGTAGTTCTCTGAAGCAGAGTTTCCCGAAAATGCTAATATCACTGGCAGATGCAATACGAGCGTCGTTACTCCGTTCAGTTTGTTTGGCGACTGTTTGTATTTAAATATGCCAAATATAGATTCAATGATGTCTGATGAGTTGTTGACGACCTCGTTGTCTCCAAGTTGCGACTCTTCTTCCACAAAGTAGTCAAGAATCTGTTGCCCAACCATTCTCATCCTGTCGTTTCCTCGCATTGCTGTGGCAGATACATATTTCCTGCATGTTGCTATGGTCTTCTTGCTCAGTCCATGGTGTTTCATCTCTGTCTCCACATAATGGATGCATGACACCATTTCCTTCAGCTCTTCTATCAGTGAAGCATACTGCTGTATGAATGAGAATGCCTCGCGCTCATACGGACTTAGCTTATGGAACAACTGCAAAATTGTATCTGCCCAGTCGATACTGTCAGACAGGTTCATGAATCTTGCCTTGGTGCGTTGTGAAGGAGACTGCAGATAGGCGATTTCTTTCATGCAGAACTGTTTCTTACAGGTAGCCATGCTCTTGTTAAAGTCCACAAATTCAGCATCATCCTTATAGGTACGCTCCATGAACATGGCAAGGGTGTGGCTGATGTCACGATGCCATGTATAGCCTGCAAGTTTCACCGCCTTGCGCATCTTGCTGTCATTGTCTGTAATCACATACTTCGGACTTGTGCCGACTTCCTCAATGTTGTCTTTGAAGGTTTCAGCCACAGTGTCCGCATTCCAGCTCGAACTGACATTGAAACCGAGAACCTTAACATCATCCATTTGGACAGGACGTCCCTGATGGTCGGCCGGTATAGATAGCACAGGCAGCAACTTCTCACTGCCGATCATCATACATTCGTCCATTAAAGCCGCATAGTCGATACCCTTAAGAGCCTCTGGAGCGTGCTTAAGTTCATCAAGACCGCACTTTCGAACCCAGTTGTCAATGGTGTTGTATGACGGTACATTGTCAATCAGGCCCACTGTGAGTTCTTCTAATGTTTTAATAGCCGTAACAACATCTCGAGTGCTGCAGTTTGTTTTGCACATGAGCGAGATTGTATATCGGACGACAAATTCCGAGAACTGGTGTCCAGGGATAGTTCTTCTATAGTCTGGAGAACTTGGTCCATAGTGTGGGCAAGAGTTTTTTTTTGAGCCTCTTCCAACTCTGCCACCCTTGCCTCCAAACGGGAAATTTTTTCTTCTCTGCGATTCAACTTAGCCTTAGTGTTCTTGAGACAGCTTTTGACTCGCTTATTTTTGTCTTTCTTTGTCATATTATCTACTGAAATATTATTATATATTAGTATGCAAAGGTACTAAAAATAATTGACTTATGCAAATATTAATAATATTTTTATTGACATTGAAATGTTAAATAAAATTAAGCCAATGGTATGATAAACGACACATTTTCGTCTCGTTGAAAAGATAATTTTGAACACCCTACCTGGAAGGGCGACATATCATAGAATAGGGCATAAGCCCTATCAAATATGGCTCT
>JBJFDE010000251.1:0-6525 GCA_051889855.1 Candidatus Cryptobacteroides sp.
GTCTCATATCCCTATCGTTTATAGGGACAAAGTAACTGCCTGAATGTGCCAAACTATTGCCCAAGCTCATTTTTAGGTAAATTATTAATTATTCATTATTATTAATATTTATGGTCTGTCTCGGCCAATTCTTTCCTGGTGAGTGACTTGATGTCCATCTTCCTCCAGGCATAGACGATGTAGGCAAGGACAAAAGGTATGATAAGCGATACGACGGACATTGTCCTGAGTGTGAATTCGCTTGAACAGCTGTTGGCCAGAGTCAGGGATGACTGAAGGTCTGCCGTTGACGGATAATATGATGTACCATTGTATCCTGCAATCATGAAAAGTGCCATCACAACCATCACGGTGCCGGGAGCAGAGAACCATATTCCTCTGCGGAATCCTTTGCGAAGGAGGGTCAATACAACTCCGCAAACGAGCAGAACTGCACCCACAAGGAAAAGTGCCAGAACCACAGGCATCTGAAGGAAATTATGAAGGTATTTGGCTTTTTCTATGAAAACATGGCCGGTACTGTCAACTGCGAAACCTGGCATGGTCACAAGATGTACAAGGACGAAAACCAGACATACGAGGAAACATATGAAAACAAAGCCAAGGCGGCCCCTGAGGGACGAATTGAGCTTGTCATCATCGATATTGTTTATAAGATAGAGGGCACCGAGGCACATTGTCAGGAACATCACCATAAGGCCGAATTCCACGTTGAAAGGATTGGCTACGGCCTCAAGACCATGGAATCCGCTGACCCACTGGCTGATAACAGGCTGGAGGCTGTTGCCTGCCGCTTCTTTGTTTACTGTAAAGCCTGATCCGGTGAAGAATGTTCCCACAGCCGTTCCTATAAGGAGAGGTCCGAGACATCCGTTCAAAGTAAGAAATGCACGGAAGGTATTCTTGCCAAGCAGGTTACCTGCCTTGTTCTGGAACTCGTAAGATACTGCCTGAAGAACGAAGGTAACAAGAATGAGCATCCAAACATAGTATGCTCCGCTGAAACTTGTACTGTAGAACAACGGGAAAGATGCATAGAAAGCGCCTCCGAAAGTCACGAGCGTGGTGAAAGTGAATTCCCATTTGCGTCCGGTTGAATTGACGATGAGCTGCCTTTCTTCCTCTGTCTTTCCAGCAAGGAAAATCATAGAGTTGCCACCCTGCACGAAAAGCAGGAAGACCAGAAGACCTCCGAGAAGGGATATGAGCATCCACCAATAATTCTGAAGAAATTCATAAGTAATCATATCAAGTCCTCCATATTATTCATTATCAACATTTTCAGGTCCTTTTGCTATCGCCTTCAGCATGATTCTTACCTCGATTGCAAGGAAGACGGTGAAGATGGCAACAAACAAGAAGAATGTAGTTTTTACCGCTCCGACGCTAAGGCTTGAAACAGCGGCTTTGACAGGAAGAAGTCCCTCGATTGCCCATGGCTGACGGCCCGCCTCTGCAACAATCCATCCGGCCTGGCCTGCGAGATAGACCATAGGGATGGCGAGGATGGCAAGCCACTGGAGCCATTTCATATTCTTCAACTTACCTTTAAAATCAAAGAAAAGAATCACCATCATCAGAAGAAGCAGGAATGAGCCAAAGCCCACCATAACTCTGAATGACCAGTAAATAAGAGGAACATTCGGAACAAGTTCCTCAGGGTCATCGATATAGCCATATCCGAAATATTCAACGTTCTCGTCGAGAACTTCCTTCACCTTGGCAGAGGCAACAGGGTTGGTGTCCTTGAGTTTGCGATATGCCCTGAACGCCTTGAGAGCAGTTTTTCCCTTATATATCTTGGCCTCAGCTGAAAGGTGCTCAACTCCTTCGGAATCCACATATCCGTAAAGGAGGTCGTTGATGCCCGGAACATAGCCGTCGATATCGTGAGTAGCAAGGATTGAAAGCATTCCCGGGACTTCAATGCCGGGAACAATTGAAAATGGCGAACGTGGTCCTCCGTCCTCAAGTCCTTCGGCAGCAGCAAGTTTCATAGGCTGATATTTGGCTGCATGCACTCCTGAGCTGTCTCCTGAAAACATTACGGCGAAAGTGCCGACAATGCCGACGATGGCAGCAACACGGATGCTGGCAAGGGCAAAGCGTGTCTGACGCTTCTTGAGAAGATACCAGCAGCTGACTCCTATGACGAAGATTGAACCGGTCATCCATCCGCTGAACCATGAATGGAAGAACTTGCTGACAGCTACAGGGTTAAGTGCCACAGCCCAGAAGTCAACCATCTCATTGCGGACTGTGTCAGGATTGAATTCCATTCCGACAGGGTGCTGCATCCATGAGTTTGCAACAAGAATCCAGATTGCTGAGATAGCCGCTCCGATACCTGTCAGCCAGGTAGATGCGAGATGGAATTTCTTGCCCACCTTGTCCCATCCGAAGAACATGACTGCCACAAAGGTGGCCTCTATGAAAAAGGCGATGATGCCTTCGATGGCAAGAGGAGCTCCGAAAATGTCTCCGACAAACCAGGAATAGTTGCTGAAATTGGTACCGAACTCGAATTCAAGGATGAGTCCTGTGGCAATTCCCACAGCAAAGTTGATTCCGAAAATCTTCATCCAGAATTTGGCAGTGTTCTTCCAGAACTCATCTTTCTTGATGACATAGAGAGTCTCCATGACGGCCATTACAATTGCAAGGCCCAGGGTCAGAGGAACGAACACCCAATGGTAGCAGGCTGTAAGAGCAAACTGAGCCCTTGACCAGTCAATTAGTGCTGTTTCTAACATAGCGTTATTGTTTTAGTTGTTAACAGATTATAATTCAGTTTATTATTGGCCTGACTGAGTTTCTTCGTACATGAGCTGTTCAGTAAGGCGTTCACCCACAAAATCGCTTTTCTGCTCCTCTGTCCGTCCGGCAAGAACCGGCTTGAAGAAGAAAAGCCTCAGGACGAGGAACAGGATTACGAATTTCAGGATGATCAGGACCCACAACTCGCGTCCCCAGGTCATCTGCCGGAATCCCTGGATATAGAAGTCAGCGACTGATGTTATTTTTGATTTTATGCTCATATCCTGTCGAGTGCCTGCCTGAGGTCTGCTATGATATCCTCAGCGTTCTCGATGCCGAGCGAAAGTCTCATCAAGTCAGGAGCAATGCCAGCCTCCTTGAGCTGCTGGTCTGAAAGCTGACGATGGGTGTGGCTTGCAGGATGAAGGATGCAGGTGCGTGCATCAGCTACATGAGTTACGATGGCCACGAACTGAAGGCTGTCCATGAACTTGATGGCATCCTGACGGCTTCCCTTCAGGCCGAATGCAAGCACTCCGCATGAGCCGTCAGGCAGATATTTCTGAGCAAGCTCTTAATAAGGGTCACCTTCAAGTCCGCAATAACGGACCCATGCCACTTTTTCATTTTCCTTGAGCCATCTGGCAACTTTGAGTGCATTTTCACAATGGCGCGGCATTCTCAGATGAAGGGTTTCAAGCCCTATGTTGAGAAGGAAGCTGTTCATCGGTGCAGGTGAACTTCCAAGGTCACGCATCAGCTGGGAAACAACCTTTGAAATATAGGCTTTCCTGCCGAAATATTTGGTATAGACAAGACCATGGTAGCTTTCATCAGGAGTGCAGAGGCCTGGGAATTTGTCTGCATGTGCCTCCCAGTCGAAATTGCCGCTGTCGATGACGGCACCGCCTACTTGAGTGGCATGGCCGTCCATATATTTTGTCGTTGAATGTGTGACGATGTCGGCGCCCCATTCGAAAGGACGGCAGTTGATCGGAGTCGCAAATGTGTTGTCCACGATGAGGGGAACTCCGTTGCTGTGTGCTATTCTTGCAAATCTCTCTATATCGAAGACTTCCCCGCCAGGATTGGAGATGGTCTCTCCGAACAGACATTTGGTTTTTGGGGTAAATGCCGACTGTATTTCTTCGTCAGTGCTGCTCTGGCTTATGAATGTGCATGAAATGCCGAGCTTTTCAAGGCTTACACCAAAGAGGTTGAAAGTTCCTCCATAGATGGAGTTGACAGAAATGATGTGGTCGCCGGCATTGCAGATGTTCAGTATGGCAAAAAGGTTGGCAGCTTGTCCTGAGGAAGTGAGGACGCAGCCGACTCCACCTTCAAGTTCATTGATCTTGGCTGCCACGGCATCAACCGTAGGGTTGGCCAGACGTGTATAGAAATAGCCTTCCTTCTTCAGGTCGAACAGGTCGGCCATCTCTTCGGTAGATGAATATTTGAATGTAGTGCTTTGATAAATGGGGAGAACGCGGGGCTCGCCGTTTTCAGGCTTCCAGCCCCCTTGCACGCAGATTGTGTCCAGATGTTTTTCCATATATGTTTTTTATACTTTGAATTCCCATGAAAATCGTACAAATATAATGGAAATATCTGAACATCCTAACGGAAGGGAGCACTGTCAAGCAAGGCGTCAATTTATTTCATCCACCATCTTTTCTGCTATATCGAGCAGAGGCAAGATATTCCTGCGATAGCCATAAGGGTCGAAACCAAGACCTTCATTCAGAAGTGTTCGTACCATGCCGAATGATGCGTCGCCTTTGTATCTGGACTGTTTGAGTATCATTCCGTAGGCTACAATGCCACATGCGAAGCTGAGTTCCGAGGACATGTAATCAGAAGTGTTGTATGAAATGTCCTTTGACAGAAGGATGCTTGGTGAGGAAAGAGACTTTTTATATCTGCAATCAAAGGATGCAGCAACTCCTTCAGGATTCCTGGCCGGTATTATCTCATAAAGTGCAGTGACAGTCTGCCCTGCCCCGATTTCGCCTGCGTCCTTTTTGTCATTTTCAAAGTCTTCCAGGGAAAGTGCCCTGTTTTCATAGCCGATAAGGCGATAGCTGTCAACTACTTCCGGATTGAATTTCACTTGGATCTTAGTATCGTTGGCTACAGAGACGAATTTGGACCTTTCATTTACAAATACCTTTGTAAGTTCGTCCTCGCAATCAATATACTGATATGTTCCGTTGCCATGGTTTGAGATTGTCTCCATCATGCTGTCGTTCAGGTTACCGGTGCCGAAACCGCAGACTGTCAGGTATATACCTTTTTCAGCATAGTCCTGGACCATTTCGAGTAGGGCGTCGGTGGATGTAACCCCTACATTGAAATCTCCGTCCGTTCCCATGATAACACGATTGTTTCCATTTTCGATGAAATTGGCAAGTGCTTCCTCATAAGCCATTTTCATTGCTTTTCCACCTGCAGTGCTTCCGCTTGCGACGAGCTTGGAAATAGCATTCTTGATTGTATTCGCTTCTGAGCAGAGAGTTGACTCCAATGTCATTTCTGCTTTTCCGGAATATGTGACTATGGAAATCCGGTCTGTAGGTCTCATATAGTCAACCATGGCTGTGAGGCCTGCCTTCAGAAGCGGAAGCTTGTCACTTGAATTCATTGAGCCTGAGACATCTATCAGGAATACAAAGTTAGCATCCGGAGTTTCCTCCTGGGAAATGGAACGACCGCTGATTCCGAGTCTCATCAGTTTATGATTACTGTTCCACGGGCATGGTCCGACTTCACCGTTGATTGCAATGGTGTTGTCATCAGATGGCTGAGGATAATCAAATGTGAAATAATTGAGGAATTCTTCAATCCTGACCGATCTAGAAACCGGAAGATATCCTTTTCTCAGACATGTGCGCATATATGCGTATGAAGCTCCGTCTGCATCGACCGAAAAAGTAGATACGGCCTGCTCGGAAGTCTTGATGAAATCATTCTCAGGAACTTCATCAAATTGATCACCTGATTCAGGAGCTGCCATTTGGGCAGGATCTGAAGTATATTCAGGCATGAGTCCCATGTCAGCATCAATGTCGCCTTTCATACAGGAAATTGCAGCTGCAGAAAGAACGCACGCAGAAATCAGCAATGACAGATTTCTGCGAAAATATTTCTCAAATCCAGTCATGTAACAATTTTTCAAATCCCCATATAGATGCAAAATGGACATAAAATGTGACAGACAGACTGATTTTTCAGGATTTCCTGAAAAGTCTTCCGAATGCAACGCTGACCCTTGTCCGGATATAAGACAGACGGCGTTTCAGTTTGTGAGATTTGGATGTATTGGTATCAAGCCATGTGGAGTCGTATCGGTGAACCGACCTTGTCCGGTCAGTTTTCTCAAGGACTCCGGTGTAGTAATTATAAGGGCAGAAATACTCTGACGGATATATGCTTATATCTTCAAATCGAACAGCATTTTCATCGTGGGGGGGGGTAAAATCCACATTTTCCATGAGCTTTGACATAGCTTTCATGACAGTGCCTGTGCTCTTGCCATCCATTCTGATGAAGTGTCTCCCATTATAAAAGTCGAGGACTTTCTTATAGAAAGGATGTCCAGCCGGAGCAGCAATGCCAAGACCTGGATTTACTGTCTTTCTTTTTGCCTCGGACACAGCTTCAAAGCCCATAAAAGGACCTTGGGATACAATGTCATCTATCGACTGGAGGAGTTCAATATCAGTGTCAAAATATACACCGCCAAAATTATAAAAAATCCAAAAACAT
>JBJFDE010000252.1:0-1814 GCA_051889855.1 Candidatus Cryptobacteroides sp.
GTATGCTCGGACTCCGCTACACCAGCGCGGAGGACGTGGCCGACTGCGTGCTGAGGGACATGCTGAACTGGAAGAATCCAGGTAAGCCAAACTGGCATAAGCCAAAGAGCAGGATTGACCTGAACAATGAGAAGCAAGACTCAGAGAGGCATTATGCGCAGTGGGTTGGTGAGACAGAGCTGAACACTGCGAAGAAGTATCTTGATGCGTTCCTGCAATATCCTACGGAGAAATACCGCTCGGTGTTCCCCACTCCTACCACAGAGGACTACTTCCTCAGTACGCGCACGGACTTCAAGACCGTTCCTACGGATGACGTCAATGGAACGTGGGAGGAGATGAAGAACTCCGGCAAATATGAGCACACGAAGAGTCCTTTGAGCGACAGCGAGTACTTGGTTGACCATGAGACCGGCGACATCTACAGAATGTCGGACCATTGGGGCCCTGCGGCATCATGCTATTGGACCCTCGACGGCAAACCAGGCAGACAGCAGACTGAGATGCGCATTGCGAAGTCTAACATCAAGGACTTCGGCGTATGGCATAACGCAAGGGAGAAGGATGTTAAGGTGGACATGTCTCTTCGCGAATATGCACGCGAAGTGGAGCAGTCCATCATCAACTACCGCGACGTGCTTGCAAAAGTCCCCATGACGGATGCACACCGTGCAAGGTTCGAGCGTGGTCTTGCCATGCTCGAGGATGTGCAGCGCCGCCTTGAAGAAGGTGGGTACAAGCCGAAGAAGGAGGATTTGAAGTATCAGAAAGATGGAGAGAATGGAGCTGATTCTCTAGACGGATTGAAAAAGGCATCCGACTTTATCCTTTCATTCTTAAAAGGTAAGACGAAACAACGCCGTTCTAAACTTGAAATACCGAAAAGAGCAAATCGTCTTGCGGAGAGGGCTATAGGGCACAAAATTAACAGTCATACGATAAATGCCAACGAACTTATCCATGCAAAGAAAAGACATGGAGTAAACGGCACGGCAAACACCGAAAACAGTATCCCTCTGAGAGACGAGGATTTTGCTCTGATGCCTTACATAATGTCATCACCTACAAGGGTAGTCAAAGGAAGTATGGCATCAAACGGCACAGAAAGTGTGAGATATGAAAAAGACTTGCCCAACGGAATTGTCATTGTTGTTGAGCGCGAGGGAAAATTTGACGTTAGCGACATGGAGAACATTACCATGTTTGCAGAAAAAAAGTCTGCCACTAATGTTACGGTTGCCCAAATGGCCTCGCATAGCACGTCCGAAACGATTGTCATTAGTGAAGCAGACGCTGCAAATATACGACAAGATGCAGAAAATGCCATACGAAAAGACAAAAAACTTCTTGAAGAGAGCAAGTTAGCTGACGGAAACGCTCCGGTTTACCGTGAAGGAAAGTCTGTAGATGACTCTAAGACTGATTCAGAATCCTCAGAAGACTACGACCTTTACAGGACTGTTGAGGACGAGGATACGATAGCATTCCTGGAAGGTCAGCCGAGCGTAACGACGTACCGTTCGATGGCGCTGATAGACGGCAAGCTGTATCCGCCGATGTCGTCGAAGGAAATGGGCAGCAAGAAGTTGCGCAATCCTTCTGAACTCGGGAAGTGGGAAGAATCTGAGGAAGCACCGGACAAAGCCTACAAAAAGGGCGACGGATGGTATTACGACCTGAAGAAGGACAACGGCAAGACTACAGGAGGAGTGGCATACAACCCCTACATCCATACCTCCACGACGATGCTCAATGACCAGTTCAGCGAGGCGCAGAGCCGCGACAACCTGGTAGTGGTGGAAATGAAAGTCCCC
>JBJFDE010000253.1:0-1810 GCA_051889855.1 Candidatus Cryptobacteroides sp.
TCCGTCAATATTGTGGATATTCGATTCATTCTTCAGAGTCATCACATCCAAAGCATCTGCCATGTCAGGGTATCTTGAAGGAACCTGCCAGGTCATATTTCCTGTATATGAAATCGATGTTTCACCTTTCTTTCCTTTTTTGGTTGTAATGAGGACAACTCCGTTGGCTGCTCGTACACCATAAACGGCAGCAGACGCATCCTTGAGGACAGATATACTCTCAATCTCTTCTGAATCAAGTCTCTGCATATTATCACGAGGAACTCCATCAATTATGACAAGCGGACCTCCGAAACCCCTTATATCAATGGAAGTATTGAAGGAGCCCGGTTCTGAACTATTCTGCTTCACTCGAAGTCCGGGAACTTTACCAGCCAACATATTCTGAACGTTTTCGTTCTTGGTGGTAATAATATCAGAGTTGCCGATTGCAGATACCGCACCTGTCAGCGTACCTTTCTTTTGGACACCATATCCGACAACTACTGTTTCTTCAAGCATCATGGTATCTTCTTTCAGGATAATCTTAAGTCCGCTTACAGACTCAGAAGCCTGATACCTCATTTCCTCATATCCGATGCTCGAAATAATTAGTTCTGTGCCAGCTGGCACTTTGATTGTGAATTTGCCATCCAAATCAGAAACTGTACCATTTGCAGAATCCGAATTGCTGACGACAGATGCTCCCATGACCGGAGCTCCATTGCTGTCAACAAGAGTGGCAGAAACGATTACGTTGCCACCGCGTTGAGCATTCAATGTCAAATGTCCAAACACAGGGAGAATTAGCAGGGATATGACTGCGAATAATCTTCCCAGTCTGTTCCCTGACGTCGAAAATACTTTCGATTTTTGATTCATCGCTTTAGTTATTAGTTGATTTATAAAAGATTGATATATAATAATGGTATTATATTTTCCTGTCAATCAATTCTCACAGGCGGGTAATCCGATTTGCCCCATTCTTTATTGGGGCTGTCACCAAGCCATATCTCAAGCAATCCGCCCTCAGAGTACTCTTCGTGGGTAAACCAGAAATTGTCAAGCTCCACTCCGTTCAGTTTTGCTCTTTGTATGTAGCAGTTATCAGCAGAGTTATTGTATGTCTTGATAACGAATTCTTTACCTTCATAATATCTGTCATCCAATTTGATAGTTACCCTATCAAAAACCGGAGATGTAATTTCATAGAAAGGAGTCTGGGTTTCATTGCCAAGGATGCTGAACAATCCAATTGACATCAATGAGCTTACTCCGCCCATCTGGCCTTGGTCCTCGTCGTGTCCGCCATAACCCAATTCCGGAGTAGTACCGCCATAGGCCTTTTCATTCACCTGGCGCACCCAATATTGAGTCATCCACGGCGCGCCAGCATAGCTGAAAACATGGGCGTTTGAGCATCCTGGCTGGTTGGCATAACTGATATGTCCGTTCCCATAACCATGAGTAAAATTATTGCCTATTTCCTGTCTGAAAGCAGAGTCAAGCATTGCGCAAAGGACATCATCCCCTCCCATCAGTTCCGACAAGCCCTTGATATCATGGGACACGCCGAAAGTTGCCTGCCATGCATTGGCCTCAACGAATCCCCTTGGTGATAATGGATCCTGGTGGGTATAACCGCCGTCACGGCGAATCGGAAACAGAAGTTTCTTCTCCGGATTGAAACAATGCTTCCAATTTCCAGATCTTTTCAGGAAATATTCATAGTCTTCTTGCAAACCAAGTTTTTTGGCCATCTGTGCTGCCCCCCAATCCTGAAATGCCGCCTCAATTGTTATTCCCGCATTGTCAGGGAACCATCCATGTT
>JBJFDE010000254.1:0-6490 GCA_051889855.1 Candidatus Cryptobacteroides sp.
AGTCGTAGTGCCGCATGATGTCAAAGTCACCGAGCCATGTCATTTCTTCGTAAATGGTTTCGAGATAGTGGCCGTAAGCCTGTTTCCAATCCTTTCCCTTATAGTATCCGCCATAGAACGGGTCAATGTCGTCTATGTAGTGGACAGATGCTATTACCTGGTCGAACTCATTGTCTGACAGGAATTTCCGTATCTGTTCATGACAGTCGCGGTACATGCCGATTTCAGCCCCCTTGAAAATGCCCAGGTTAGGGAAGTCCTTGCGCACAGACATTATTTCAGCCTGCTGAGACTTCACGTTGAAGACTTCTTTCAGGAGATTTTCGTGCCGGGCTTTCTGGCCCGGGACAAAAAAGTCGCAATGGTCCGTGAAACACAGTCCGCCCATTCCTTTATCGTGAGCCTGTTGGGCGGCTCTTCTAACCGAGGTTCTCCTTCCATCGAAGGAAAACTCGCTATGATTGTGATTGTCAAACAGTTTTCCCATCAGCTTAGTCCTTCGATATTTCCATTTACAACATCAATATGCATGGCTTGCGGGGTCAGAGGAAGACCAGGCATTCTGATAATGTCTCCTGCAATCGCAACTATCATCTCCGATCCGGCATTGACCACGATGTCCTTTATTTCAAAGTTGAACCCTTCAGGAGCACCATAGGCCTTCGGGTCCTGGGAGAACGAGTATTGTGTCTTTGCTATGCATACAGGGAAATGCCCGAATCCGCATTTTTCAGCTGATTCCAATTTCCTGAGTGCCGTGGCAGAAAACGATACATTGGCTGCCTTGTATATTCCTTTGGCCACGCAGCGGATCTTCTCCTTGAGGCCAAGGTAATCGCTGTATGTGAACTGCAGCGGTCCTGATGGATTATCATCAATGGTCCTGACCACCAGCTCCGCAAGTGCCACTGCCCCTTTGCCTCCTTCCATGAAGGCATCGTTGATGGCAAACGGTACTCCAAGTTCCTTGCAGTGATTCTCCAAAAGCTCTATTTCTTCCTGAGTGTCTGTGGAATATCTGTTTATGCATACGATTACGCTTTGGCCGAAACTCTTGATATTTCCGATATGCCTGTCAAGATTGGCAAAGCCATGTACAAGGCCTGTAGGATCAGGCTCCTTTATCTTGTCAAGCGGAGTGCCTCCGTGCATTTTCAGTCCGTTGAGGGTTGCAACAAGTACGGTAAGACTTGGTTTCAGACCGCTTTTGCGGCATTTGATGTTGAAAAACTTCTCAGCTCCGAGGTCTGCTCCGAATCCCGCCTCGGTGATGGTGTAGTCCGCAAACGTCATGGCTGTCTTTGTGGCTATCACGGAGTTGCAGCCATGGGCAATGTTCGCGAATGGTCCGCCGTGGATGATGGCCGGAGTGCCTTCCGTGGTCTGCACGAGATTTGGTTTTATGGCATCCATCATCAGGGTGAGTATGGCTCCTGTTACTCCCAGGTCGTTGACTGTGAATGGAGTGCCGTCGAATTTATAGCCAAGGACTATGTTGCCGATCCGCCTTCTCATATCCTCGAGATTTTCTGACAGACAGAGAATCGCCATGATTTCAGATGCAGGCGTTATGTCGAAACCAGATTCCTGGACAAGCCCGTTCGTGCGTGGCCCCAGTCCTGTAACGATGCTTCTCAGAGAACGGTCATTCACGTCAAGAACTCTTTTCCAAAGGATTTCTTTAAGGGCGAACCCTTCGGCCTGATGCTGGTAGATGTAGTTGTCCAGGAGCGCAGCTATCATGTTGTGCGCTGAGGTTACTGCATGGAAGTCACCTGTGAAATGCAGGTTGATTTTTTCCATCGGGAGGACTTGTGCATAACCACCTCCTGCAGCCCCTCCCTTCATGCCGAAGCACGGACCGAGTGAAGGCTCCCTGAGCGCCACGATGGCTTTCTTGCCGATTTTGTTCAGACCCAGGGCAAGTCCGACTGACACGGTGGTCTTTCCTATTCCTGCCTTGGTCGCTGTAATAGCCGTGACAAGTATGAGCTTGTGGCCGGCGGCCTTTCCTGCATCTTTCAGATTATCAGGCAATTTAGCCATGAAATGACCATAGGGTTCTATCTTGTCTGCCGGGATACCGGCCTCTGCTGCAATCTCGCCTATGGGGCGCATTGCAATGCTCCTTGCAATTTCGATGTCGGATTTCATCTCTTTTTTCTAACCAATTACGTTTCTAAGCCAAAAACGGACGCGAAAATAGCAAAAAAATTCATAATTTTGCAGTTTTCGTATAACCGCACAGTTATGATTACATTTGGATACAACAACAAATTCAACGGCCCGGTCAGGGCCATCGTAGCTTTGGCTCTCGGAATACTGATGATAATTGCCGGAGACAAGGCAATGAACGCTGTCGTGAAGGTGATTGCAATATTCGTAATCGCCTCAGGAGTGGTTTCCTTCATTGTAGGATTCAGGAAAAAATCAGACAGTACAAAACCTTTGATGGTCACCAATGCCGTATTTGACCTGCTGATAGGTGTGGTGCTCTTCATATTCGACTCCTTCTTTGCAGATTTGTTCATCTATGTCATAGGCTTCATCCTGCTTGCTTTCGGAGTATTCCAGATCATTGCTCTTTCAAGTGCAAACAGGGTATTGGGTGTAGGCTGGTTTTCGTTCCTCATGCCAGTGCTTGTTGCTGCGGCAGGTCTATTCCTCCTGTTCAATCCTGTTTTTGCAAAGGCATGGATCAGCATAATGGCAGGAGCAGCCCTTGTGGTATATGGCCTGTCGGAGCTGATATCCTCATGGAAGATGAAAAAGGCCATCGATGAATATGAGATACATCGGGTGCAGCCTAAGCCGGAGCCTCAGGAGGATAATTCAGTCGGTGATATTAAGGACGTTGATTATCAGAAAGTTGACTAATCGGAGGCTGGCCGGGGAATGATTCCAAGACAGACGGTAGATAAGATATTGGACACCGCACAGATTACGGATGTTGTCGGTGACTTCGTGACTTTGAAAAGGCGCGGGGCCAACTATATCGCATGCTGTCCCTTTCACAACGAAAAGACCCCTTCATTCTATGTCTCGCCCTCGAAAGGGATTTTCAAATGTTTCGGATGCGGAAAGTCCGGCACTGCGGTGGGCTTCATCATGGAACATGAGAGCCTGTCATATGTCGAGGCTTTGAAATATCTCGCAAAGAAATACCATATCGAGGTGGTGGAAAAGGAAGAGAGCGCGGAAGAAATAGCCAGGAAGCAGAAAAATGAGAGTCTGCTGCTGGTCAGCGACTTTGCAGGCAAATTCTTCGTCGAAAGTCTTTCTTCAGCTGAGGGCCGGTCTGTGGGATATTCCTATTTCAAAAGCAGAAAACTTGAGGATGAGACCATCCGGAAATTCGGTCTCGGATGGGCTCCTTCAGACAGGCAGGCATTTTCGACGGCCGCCAGGCAGGCCGGATACAAGGAGGAATTCCTCATTGAGACAGGCCTTTCAATCAAATATGAAGACGGGAGACTTGCCGATCGTTTCTATGACAGGGTAATCTTCCCCATCCATTCGCCCAGCGGAAGGATTATAGCATTCGGTGGCAGGACTTTGCGCACGGACAAGACTGTTGCAAAGTATGTCAATTCTCCTGAAACTGAGATTTATATAAAAAGCAAGTCCTTGTATGGAATCTATTTCGCAAAGAACGAGATTTCACGAAAGGACAAATGCATTCTGGTCGAGGGCTATCTGGATGTCCTTTCCATGCATCAGCTGGGCATCACCAATGTTGTGGCATCCAGCGGTACTTCGCTTACTGTGGATCAGATTCGCCTGATCAAGAGGTTCACCGACAATGTCACGATTATATACGATGGTGACGGAGCCGGTATCCATGCAGCCCTCAGGGGCATAGGATTGGTTCTCAAAGAGGGTATGAATGTCAAGGTGGTGCTCCTGCCTGACGGTCAGGATCCCGACGATTTTGCAAAATCGCATTCTTTGGACCAGGTAAATGATTATATATCAGCCCATGAGCAAGATTTCATAAGTTTCAAGACAGAAATGCTGCTCGGTGAGGCCGGCAATGATCCGCTTAAAAGGGCTGAACTTATAAATGACATAGCCGACACCATAGCTCTTATCCCCGATGCAGTGGTCAGGGCTATGTATGTGCGTTCTTCTGCTGAAAAATTCGATATAGACGAAAGACTGATTCTGGACAGAATCAATTCGTCCCGTACTACCATGATTGTCGCAGAGCAGAAGCAGAAGGAAAGGGAAAGGCAGAAGGCTGAGGTACAACCTGTTGCAGAGGTGCCTGATGTTCAGGCTCCTGTCGTGGTCCAGAGCAATTCTCCGGTGAAAATCGAGGAACCTTATCTGGCTCCTTGCGAAAAGGATTTGCTTGGCTTCATTCTGGAGGAGGGCTGCACCAATCTGGATTTTGACCGGGATTCAAAGTACTATATGGATGGTCAGCAGTGCACTGTTGCGGACTTCATTGACGGAATCCTTGCAGAGGATGATGCCGATTTTGTTAATTCTTCATACAGGAAAGTATATGAGGCATATTTTTCCCTTTATGAAGAGGGCTTGACCCAATCTCAGATCCAAGCCAGGCTTCTGAATAGTGAAGATCCTGAGATAGAGGCTGTTGCAAGAGATTTGCTGATTGAAAAGTACCAGATTACGGTCAGCAATTACGAGAAATCCCTCACGGCGGTTTCAACCAGACTCGTCATCTATGTGCCTAAGGCTCTGATGGCTTATCAGTGCAAGAAGGTGGAGCTGATCCTGAGAAAATTGACTGAAGAACTTTCCGAGGCCGAGGCTTCGGATGATGTTGATGCACAGGGACGTATCCTTGCCATGATAGGGGATTACAACCGGGCCCGCACCCGCCTTCACAATGAACTTGGCAGGGTTTAGGGGCTTTCCCCGATTTAATGAGGCCATGCGCTTCGTAATATGAATTGAAAATATTAATAAATATAGAACCAATGGAAAACAACAAAAAATTCAACCGCACGCTTGTGACATGCGCACTTCCGTATGCCAACGGTCCTGTGCACATCGGACATCTTGCCGGAGTATATGTCCCTGCTGACATCTATGTAAGATATCTCAGGATGAAAGGTGAAGATGTGCTCTACATCTGCGGTTCAGATGAACATGGAGTGCCGATTACCATCAAGGCAAAGAAAGAAGGATGCACTCCTCAGGATATCGTCGACAGGTATCATAAAGTCATAAAGGATTCATTTTCAGGTCTTGGAATCAATTTCGACATTTATTCAAGGACTTCGTCCAAAGTACATGAAGTGAATGCTTCGGCATTTTTCCGCAAGCTTTACGAAGAGGGCAAGTTCATCGAGAAGGAAAGCGAGCAGTACTATGACGAGGAGGCAAAGACCTTCCTCGCAGACCGTTATATCACAGGTACCTGTCCGCGTTGCGGATCAGAAGGCGCATATGGTGACCAGTGCGAGAAATGCGGCGCCACCCTCAGCCCTGACGAACTCATCAATCCGAAGTCATCTTTGAGTGGAAGTCCGCTTGTGAAGAAGGCCACCAAACACTGGTATCTGCCTCTGGATCAGTATGAAGCATGGCTTTCAGACTGGATTCTCAACGGGCACAAGGAGTGGAGAAGCAATGTCTATGGCCAGTGCAAGAGCTGGATTGACGGCGGTCTTCAGCCTCGTGCCGTGAGCCGTGACCTTGACTGGGGCGTACCTGTTCCGGTTGAGGGCGCAGAAGGCAAGGTGCTCTATGTCTGGTTCGATGCTCCTATCGGCTATATTTCCAACACTCAGGAACTCCTGCCTCAGAGCTGGGAGAAATGGTGGAAGGACAAGGATACCAAACTCGTGCATTTCATCGGAAAGGACAATATCGTCTTCCACTGCATCGTTTTCCCTTCTATGCTGAAGGCGGACGGCAGCTATATCCTGCCTGAGAACGTGCCTGCGAACGAGTTTCTCAATCTTGAGGGAGACAAGATTTCCACTTCAAGGGGATGGGCCGTATGGGCTCACGAGTATCTTGAGCAGTTCCCTGGAAAGGAGGATGTAATGAGGTATGTCCTCACTGCCAATGCTCCTGAGACCAAGGACAATGACTTCTCGTGGAAGGATTTCCAGGCACGCAACAACAGCGAGCTCGTTGCGATTTTCGGTAACTTTGTAAACCGTGCCGTTGTCCTTACTCACAAGTATTTTGAGGGCAAGGTGCCTGCATGCGGTGAGCTCCTCGATGTGGATAAGGAGGCTCTTGCACAGATTCCTGTTCTCAAGGCTTCGCTTGAGAAGAATCTCGACACTTACCATTTCCGTGAGGCTCTGAAGGATGCGATGTCCATTGCGCGTGTGGGCAACAAATATATCTCCGATACCGAGCCTTGGAAGGTTGCGAAGACTGATATGGCCCGTTGTGCTACCATTTTGAACGTCAGCCTTCAAATCTGCGCTGACCTGGCAATTGCGTTCGAGCCTTTCACTCCTTTTGCTGCCGAGCGTCTGCGCAAAATGCTCGGAGTGTC
>JBJFDE010000255.1:0-1805 GCA_051889855.1 Candidatus Cryptobacteroides sp.
ATGTGAGAGGTTGCAATATGAATAATATTCCGGAAGGCAGCTTTACTTATGAGAAGGCTGTGAACATAACTTCAATTGACTTCTCATACAATGAGCTGACAGACCTCCCAAAGGAATTCCACGCCGGCAACATGCCTTATTTCTATGGTATCGACCTTTCGTACAACAGGTTTTCAAAGTTCCCGTTCGAGCCTTTCGACAGTGCGTATCTGACCGTGTTCGGTATCCGTGCACAGAGGGATGCCAATGGAAAGCGCTGCCTGTCACAGTGGCCTACCGGAATGTATAACCACAAGGGCTTGAGAGGATTCTACATAGGGTCCAACAACCTTGGCAAGATTGACGATACCATTTCCACACTGATCTACTATCTTGATATCAGTGACAATCCGAACATTGTCTTTGATGCATCGGGCATTTGTTCAGCCTGGAAGGCCGGAGCATATTATCTGCTGTATGACAAGACACAGGATATCCGTGGATGTGAAAGTATGTTGAACTAAAGTTATTGACAGATTATGAAGATGAATAAAATATATGTTTTGTTGTCCGCTCTGGCAATAGCAGCAACTTCCTGCCAGGTTTCACCTGAGGTGGAATTCAATGTGGAAGTCGAGTCCGGCACCATCAATATCGGCCCGGATGGCGGAGTAAGGACCATCTCCGTGAAGTCACCGTCAAACTGGACGGCAACTACTCAGGCACCATGGATTACTATTTCTCCTGCAAACGGAAATGCAAGTACAGAATGCAATATCATAATAGATTCTACCTTGTATGACTCTTCCAGGGATGCCTGGGTGACATTCAAGCTCTCAGATGAGATAAATGAACTGAAAGAGTTCAAAGTCGTGCAGGAAGGCTACCAGTATGCCATAACATTGAAGGAAGACACTGTGGAAATCCCTGAATATGCGGATTACGGAAAACGCAGTTTTGACGTTGCAGTGAATACAAACGTTGACTTCGACGTGGTAATCCCTGACAATGCTTCATGGATTGCCAGCAAGAAGGAAAATCCTGATTTTGACAGAGGATGCCGTCCGAGGAATGTGCTTGTACATTTTGACTGGAAGGTAAACACCCGTCCAAACAAGAATGAGGTTGAAATCGTTTTCAAGCCGAAGACTGACAAGCAGCTCGCACAGCATGACAATCTGAAAGTTGTCCAGGGTGCTGCCAAAGAGATTGAAGCCGGTACAGCAAAAGGTGATTCCCTTGCCCTCCTTGCCATTGCGCGTGCGATGAATATGTGGAGAGAATGGGATACTGCCGACAAGATGGAGCATTGGGACGGCATCACAGTCTGGAAGGAAGGAAAGAACAAAGGCAGGGTTAAATCTGCACAGTTTTTCCTGTTTGCTACCAAGGAAGCACTTCCGTATGAAGTGTCATATCTTACTGCAGCAGAGGAACTGTACTTCTATGGTAATACGAACTCATTCCTCATGAGCCTGTCATGCGGACCGGATATCTGCAAGCTGACGCAGTTGCGCAAACTTACAATAGGTGCTTATGGACTGACCAAACTTGATGACGATTTCAAGAATCTTGTCAATCTGGAGTATCTTGATTTGAACGGCAACAGCTTCGAGGAGATTCCTTCGATTCTTTCTGAGAAGAATTTCCCTAAACTGACAGCTCTTATCATGAATGCGAACCAGAGGAATGTAATCGGTGACCTGTTCAACAGCTACAGACCTGAAAGCGGCGGACTTATAAATGAATGTCCTCTCAGACCGGATGGAACAAGGGAATTTCCGAAGCGTCTACTGAAATGGAGCAATCTTAACACGCTCAGGCTT
>JBJFDE010000256.1:0-1798 GCA_051889855.1 Candidatus Cryptobacteroides sp.
GGGGATATCAGAATCAACTATTTTCCGGGAGCCTTCATCCCCATTTTCGTATGAGTTCAGGAATCTGAAAACGCAAAGAGACAGCCCCCAAAGCCTGTCATATCATAGCGAAGCACGTAGTGCATAGTCGAGATGACAATCAATGGGCTTTTGGGCCGGCCTCTTTGACATTCAATGACTACCCATCCAAATCCTATAGCGGATGGACAGGTCACTCAAGTCCTACCTGGAAGGACTGGAGGAAGGACAATTCTTTCCTGAATGAAATGCAGCAGGTTATTTGCCAGAAGAAGGGCGATGAGATGCTGAATATTCTTTTGGAGCAACTCCGAAATATTCCTTGAAACATGTGGTGAAATAGGAATGCGAATTGAATCCTACATCGTACATTATCTCTGAAATCCGCATATCAGTGGACTCAATGAGCCGGGCTGCCTTCTGCAGGCGGATGTTACGAATCAGTTCGTTGACAGTAACCCCCGTCAGTGCCTTGACCTTGCGATATATCTGGAGATACGAATATGGGAGTTGACTGCAAAGATCCTGAACGGTGAAGTCCGCATTGGCTATGTTCTGTTCAATAGCCTTGACCACAGAGTCCAGGAAACGGTCATTCTCCGACTCAATCACGACAGGTTGGTCAGAAAGATGAATCTTGGCACGATAAACATTCTTCAACTGTTCACGTGTTTCAATGAGAGATTCAATTCTCGCCTTCAATATCTTGACAGTAAATGGTTTGGCTATAAAGCCGTCCGCCCCGCAACGGTAACCTTCTTCACGAGACTCATCTGAATCCTTGGCTGTCAGAAGAATAACTGGAATGTGGGATGTCGCAGTATTGGATTTAATTCTCTGGCAGACTTCATATCCGTCAATGTCAGGCATCATCACGTCAGTCACAACTATATCCGGGCACAATTCTTCCGCAACAGAAATGCCTTCCTGGCCAGCTGACGCAGTTCGTACCTCGTAATCTTCCTCAAGGCTCATTTTAAGAAATGACAACATGTCCACATTGTCATCAATAACGACAAGCCTATATCTGGGGTTATCTTCCTCTTCAAAAGAAGAAACCTCCAGATTATCGGAAGACGAGCCCACGCCAAGAGGAAGTGTAAATACAAATCGGCTGCCTTTACCAACCTCGCTTTCAACAGAAATCCGTCCTCCCTGTATTTCTACAAATTCCTTGGTAAGGCCAAGCCCTATGCCTGTACTTGTTACTTTCTCATAGCTCTTTGCCGAGCCCTGATAAAATCGCTCGAAGATATGCCCGAGTTCTGACTTGGCAATACCTTCCCCGGTATCCGTCACGGAAAATTCGGCAAAACGTCCGCTTGACTCCTCTCTAGTCCTGATGGCCAGTTGAACAGAGCCGCCGTCAGGAGTAAATTTGAATGCATTGGACAGAAGATTGTACAATATTTTGTCAAGTTTGTCGCAATCGAACGGACAATGTATTTCTCCTGAAGCAATAAACGTATAATTGATTTTTCGTCTCTCCGCATTCTCCCGGAATGTATCTGCAACGGACTTGGCAAAAGAAACAAGTTCTCCAAAACTCAAATCCGCATGAAGTGTCTCGGAATCCGTTTTCTTCAGGTCCAATATCTGATTGATTAGACGGAGCATCCTGTTGGCATTCTGCTTCATTATCACCATTTGCTTCATCTGCCGTTCGTCAGTGACAATCTCCATCATATTGTCAAGAGGTCCAAGAATCAGGGCAAGAGGGGTCTTGAATTCGTGGGAAATATTGGTAAAGAAATTCATTTTCACCTTATTGAGAGACTCG
>JBJFDE010000257.1:0-1790 GCA_051889855.1 Candidatus Cryptobacteroides sp.
TGCGAAAAGATGAACAACTGACAATGATTCCTGTTTATCATTGTATGTTCATATAAGCATTGAGGAAACTCAACGCTGACAAATGTACATGAGCTTGACAGTCAAACCGCAATATTGCCGTCAAGCTCCAGGGACGTTTACAATTTATAGTAGAGGGATAAAATCCAGGCGAAGGCAGGTGCGGGCAGAAGCCATTTGGCAAATATCGACAATTTCTGAAGAAATTGTTCGGCATAGTGGACTGGTGATGATAATCATTTTCCTGAATGCTTCTCTTTAATTCATCTCCAGAGTAATGCATCTGCGAACATAACTTTATGTAAAACAAGATTTCCGCAAGGTCATCAGATTTTGTAAGGATGTAATAATGGTGAGTAAACGGAACATTCAAGAAGTCTTCAATTGAGAATCCGGACAAATTCGTGCGTTGTAACGCACGAATTGTCAATAACGGCACTCCATTTCTCATAGAAGATTCTCATCTTCTTCATATTCCCCTCTGAATAGCCTCGCAATCCGGGCATAGACCTCTTTAGCCTTTCGCTAATGACCGCAAGAGCACCAGTTCCCCAATAGCCGTCACGAGTATTGTCGGAAATGTATTTACCAATTCCAAAATACAAAGCAATCAGTTCAGCATTGACATTCTTCGAAGCCCGGTACTGACTTTGACATTCTGCTGGCCGACCATGGTCCGGAATACGTATGTAATCAATCATTTGCTCGGGTTTAATAGGCCCGAAAGTTAGTAATAATGTTGGGATGGGCGGCCGCAGGCGTGCCATTGCAAATGATCTTCAACTGTTCAATTTTCGATGGCAATCGCTGTTCAAATTTGGATGGCAGTGGACAATCGATCCGTTCACTCCTGTGGTCGAGACTCCGGTGGACCTCAAGTACTTCTTCGTGAACACCGCAACCGGTGAGAAGTCCGGTGAGATGATGCAGGCTGTCCGCCAGGGCTAGTCACTCCTTCTGTCCGGCATCTAGGCCGTAATGCAATGCCACCCTCCACAGAGATTGTTCTGGGGAGGGTGGTTTTCATATTGTGCACATTTCAAAATCGTCACTTTTCAATAATCCGCCAGCTGCCACCATATGTAGGTGAACCTGTCCTTACAATAAGATTGTTATCACGAAGATTTTTCAAATGTTTTCCCACAGCTCTAAGGGAGATACCAAAAATATCCGCAAGTTCCGAATTTGTTATACCTGGACGTTCTCCTATGGTTTTCAATATTTTATCTATTGTTTTTGTTGGTGTTTCGGAACCTGTTTCGGAACCTGTTTCGGAACTCAGCCGATTTTCACATCCTTCGTGTACAGGAATTGTCACCAGAAATGCGAGTCTATCCTCATCTGTCTCAAAAACAGCCCTCGGAGAGCCGTTGGCCCGAAGCTTCTCTTGAATTGTCGGCACTCCGGTAGAACGTCCCTCTGTTAAATCCAATTCCTTCAAGAAATCACCAAGTCTGCGGTTCCTATAACGCCTGCTTCTAAGAAGTTCTCCCTTCTCCAACGCCTCCTTGCTGATGCTTCTATCCGGCCCAGGGCAATTAAGCACACATATACAATCAGGCTCAATCGTAATCTCCACAGGTTCAAAATGATTCTCCGAATCAAAACAATCAGCGCAAGTGCCAGGTGTAAATTCAATCAAAGCCTTCCTCACCTAATCGATGCCTTTGAAGACCGTAAACCAGATTAGTGCAACCTTTTCCTAAATTTTCTGCAGTTTCCTCGCAAAATCGCAAGATTTTGTGTAAGTTTGCTTTTTAGCTAACATGATA
>JBJFDE010000258.1:0-6423 GCA_051889855.1 Candidatus Cryptobacteroides sp.
ACCGTTTACATCAATTATATCGGAAGGCTCCTGAACGGCAAGGTATTCGACACCAATATAGAAAGGGTTGCAAAAGACAATGCCCTGTATTCATCCACAAGGGATTATACACCGGCAAAAATTTCCTGGGGCGAGTCGTATTCTGACATTCAGATGGATGATTCTTCAATCATCACGGGATTTGCCCTCACTCTTTGGAATATGAGACCTATGGAAAAAGGTATCGGAATATTCACATCCCCTTATGGATACAACACTTCCGGAAGTGGTGGCAGCATACCCGGATATTCACCACTGTTGTTTGAAATAGAATTAGTTGAAGAACCTGAAGATTAAAAATGACAAAAGTCAATTCTGCACCTGTTGAACTTGGCACTGAACGTATTGGAAAACTTCTGAAGCAATATGCTTTGCCTGCGATTATCGCACAGACGGCATCATCCCTTTACAATATGGTTGACAGCATTTTCATTGGCCACGGAGTAGGTCCGCTTGCCATTTCTGGTCTTGCTGTCACTTTTCCTCTGATGAACCTTTCCACGGCATTCGGAACTTTGGTCGGACTTGGAGGGGCTACCATGATGTCCGTACTTCTTGGACAAAACAATTACAAGGCAGCGGACAAGGTACTGGGAAACGTGCTGACGCTGAATACGGTCATAAGCCTCATTTTCATGGCTGTGGCACTTATTTTCATAGATCCCATACTCTATTTCTTCGGGGCGAGCGAGAATACTCTCCCGTTTGCGAAGGAATATATGACCATCATTCTGCTTGGAAATACCATAACGCACCTGTATTTCGGACTGAACAACCTTATGAGGTCTTCAGGAAATCCGAAAAAGGCAATGGGCCTTACAATATTCACAGTGCTATTCAACACTGTTCTCGACCCGATATTCATTTTCGTTCTGGACATGGGCATCAAGGGTGCTGCCTGGGCTACAGTCATCTCCCAGACCCTTGCTTTGATGGTGGTTATGCACCATTTCAGCGACAAGACCAAGATTCCGCATTTCGAAAGAGGCTTCTTCAGATTTGACCTTCGCATTGCAAAAGATTCATTGTCAATCGGTTTCGGTCCATTCCTCATGAATGCGGCAGCTTGTCTCGTTACACTTTTCATCAACCAGCAGCTCCGCAAATACAGCGGTGACCTCGGAATAGGTTCTTACGGAATATGCAACAGGCTTACTTTCATGTTCGTGATGATATGCATCGGATTCAATCAGGGAATGCAGCCTATTGCAGGTTACAACTACGGAGCGAGGAAATATTCAAGGGTGAAAGAGGTGTTCAAGATTACAGCCATCATGGCCACAATTGTCACTACGGCATGCTCCGCCCTGAGTGTATTCATGCCAAGGATTGCAGTCAGCATATTCACAAGTGACCCGGAACTGCTCGACATGGCATCGTGGAGCCTCAGAATCATGAACCTTTCCTTCCTTCTGGTAGGCTTCCAGATGATATCGACAAACCTCTTCCAATGTCTTGGAATGGTGAACAAGTCAATCATCCTTTCTCTGTCAAGGCAGATTCTGATTCTGATTCCTCTTCTGTATCTGCTTCCTATGAAGTTTGGAAGCAAAGGCATCTGGATGAGTTTCCCTATTTCGGACTTTCTTGCATTCATCCTGACTGCAATTCTGCTCATCAGGCTTTTCAGAAAACTTGGATCACTGAAAGATGGGGATGATCCGGCAATCCTTGGAAGTAAACTTTAGACACAGGCAAGTATGAAACATATAATAATAAATATAGGAAGACAGTTCGGTTGCGGCGGTCTGGAAGTCGCCAGAGTATTGGGACAAAAGCTCGGAATACCGGTGTATGACAACGAGCTGATCACCAAGGCAGCCCAGGACAGCGGCTTCAGCCCTGCCCTTTTCAAGGAGTCTGACGAGACAAGGACTTCATTCTCTTTCAGAAACTGGTTCGGTGCCAATACTGCCAATGACTATACAAGCCAGGGAGGACTGTTCAAGATACAGAGCGAAACCATAAAATCGATTGCGGCACAGGGCTCTGCGATTATCGTGGGAAGATGCGCCGATTACATTCTGCGTGACAACAAGAACACCCTGAATGTGTTCCTGACTGCATCCGAAGAGTCCAGAATTGAAAGAATCAGCCGCAGAGAGGGTATCAGCAAGGAAAAAGCGGAAGAGATGCTCGAGAAAAAAGACAAGGAAAGAGCTGACTACTATAACTATTACACATTCGGGAACTGGGGTGTTGCCTCGACCTATGACCTGTGCCTTGATTCTTCAAAGATAGGAATCGAGGGCACTGCTGATTTCATCATAGATTTTGCCCGCAGGGCAAATCTGCTTTAAGGCCTGCAATAAGATATGGGAAGAAAGAAGAAGACTGGCAAATCAATATTACTTTTCACTGTCATCGCATTGACTGCGGTGACAGTTTTTGTGGTATCATGGACCAGAAATCATGACATTGATACTGTTCCTGAAAATGAACCGGTAAGGCTGGTACATCTGAATGATACCATTACGAATGAAATGTCAGACCTTCCTGAACTCGCCTCCATCGACAAAAAGGTGGAGTCATATATGAGAAAATGGGCAATAAAGGGAGCTTCCCTCGCTGTCATGCGCAATGATTCCCTTGTTTATGCCAAAGGCTACGGATGGGCTGACGAGGAAATGGGTGTGAAGATGCACCCCGGCAACATCCTCAGGATGGCCTCCGTGTCCAAGCTCATAACCGCGACGGGCATTATGAGGCTGCAGGACATGGGAAAACTCTCGATCAAGGACACCGTTTTCGGTCCTGCCGGCATCCTCAGCGACAGCCTCTATATCAAGGCCATCAAATATAAGAAGGACTATTACAAGATTACCGTGGAACACCTGCTCAGACATCAGGGAGGTTTCATGAGAGATCCGCTTTTCTCGTCAAGGGATGTGAAGAACCAGCTGGGCCTGGACCATGCTCCCACATACGAGGACTTCTGCAAGCTTGTTCTCAGGCAGCAGCTCAGGTTCCAGAGCGGTACCTGGCAGAAATACTCGAATTTCGGTTATCTTCTTCTTTCAGAAATCATTACGAAGGCCTCCGGCATGCCTTACGAGCAATTCATAAAAGAAGAAGTACTTGAAAAGGCAGGATGCTACGACATGCACATCGCCGGAATCTATTATGAAGACAAATACGACAATGAGGTCCGATACTATACCCACGAAGGTGACGGAAAATTCATAGAAGAATATAATGGAAGCGGGAGAATCGTGGAAAGATGTTACGGCGGAAACGACATACCAATGCTGCTTGGAGCCGGTGCCTGGTGCGGTTCGCCGATTGAAATAGCAAGACTTGTGGCATCAATCGACTCAAGGGATGAAGTTCCTGACATCCTCTCCCCTGAGGCCGTTGCCCAGATGACAGAGTATTTCGACCAGGATACTTATTCTTTGGGATGGAACGATACCAACCCCGAAAAAGGATGGAGCAGGACTGGGACTCTTTCTGGAACCAGTGCCCTGGTAAAATATTTCCCGGACGGGGAATGCTGGATAATGATTACAAATTCCAGCACGTGGAAAGGTCCGGCGCAGGCAAGACTGACCGATGAATTGTTCAAGGAGTGCAGAACTGTTTGCAGCGCTGCACTCCCTCATCGTAATCTTTTTGAATAATACTAATCCAGCAGTCTGTCCGGGTCGTACTGATGAATCCGGAACTTGCCGCTGAGGATGCCATATCCGTTCTCGGCGAGAGATTCAAGTTCGTCTTCTCCCGGATAAACAACCACAGGAGCTATGAAACTTACCCTTCTGGTAATTTCGGCAGTGATTTCCTTATTGTGTGCTATGCCTCCCGTGAGGATGATTGCATCCACCTGGCCACATACGTCAGTCGAGAAATATCCTATATATTTGGATACGCTGGCGCAGTAGGATTTAAGGAAAAGGGCTGCCTCATTGTCTCCATTCCGGGCACGGTCCGACAGTTCCAGGAAACTCTTTGTTCCGAAATAAGCCATTGCACCTCCTTCCCCGACAAGCATTTTCTTGATACGGTCTTTGGAATATTTGCCGCTGAAGCACATTTCCACAATCGGGAAAGCCGGAACGGTTCCTGCCCTTTCCGGAGTAATCGGGCCGTCTCCGCCCAACGAATCAGTGGTGTCAATGACAAGTCCGTGATGGTGAACCGATACTGAAGAGCCTCCTCCCAGGTGAGCGACGATGACAGTCACATCCTTGTTGGTCAGTCCTTTAGATGCAGCATATCTTCTCACAACAGCCCTGGAATTCAGGGCATGGAAAAGGGTTCTGCGAGGAAATTCCGGACGACCGCCGAATTTCAGTTCAGGAAGCATTTCATCAGCCATCGGAGGATCGGCGATATAAGCCTTGCAGATTTTTTGTCCCTGACCTGATTCAGACCGAGCCTGATTGACTTCTTCCGCTATGTCATAGGCAATGATTGCACTGAGGTTGCAGGCATGCACTCCGTCACGGCCGGTCTTGAGCGTGTCGCACATGGCTTTGTTAACTTCATAGACGCCTGTTACGACTGGGGTGACAAGCCCTCCCCTTGCCATTACAATGTCAATCGACGAAAGTTCAATGCCTTTGGAAAACAAAAAATCTGTGATGGCATCCCGACACTCAAGGTCAAGATCCGTCACAGATGAATATTTTGCCATTACATTGGGAGCCAACGTGATATTTTGTTCGAATACTTTCCGGCCATCTTCGTACCAGGCAATCTTGGTCGATGTGGAACCTGTATTTATAACCAATATTCTGCCTTCCATATCTATTTTGCTGACATCGCTGCAACAGCGATGGAGTTCAACTTTGTATCTATGCTGTCGGCACGGCTGGACAACACGCAAGGTACTTTGGCTCCGACCATCATGCCCGCCTGTTTCACTCCCCGTACGAGTTTAGAGTTAACCTTGTAGAAAACATTGGCCGACTCGATATTCGGGAAAAGAAGACAGTCGGCATCTCCTCCGACCGGGCTTACAAGGCCTTTGATCTCGCACGATTCCTTGTCAATGGCAACATCCAAGGCAAGCGGGCCGTCAGCGATGCATCCCTTGATCTGCCCCCTGTCAACCATCTTGGCAAGCTGTGCGGCTTCCATGCAGGCCGGCATGCTGGTGAGCA
Source organism: Candidatus Cryptobacteroides sp. (assembly GCA_051889855.1). Lineage (GTDB taxonomy): Bacteria > Bacteroidota > Bacteroidia > Bacteroidales > UBA932 > Cryptobacteroides. Next base: position 5,145 of record JBJFDE010000258.1, read on the forward strand.
TCTGCTCAGTGGCAGCTATGATTGCAACTTTAGGAAGCTCGATTCCGGCAGAATGGGCTGTGGCTACAAGATGCCCCATTATTATCTGCTTCTGCTTGAAATCCGGAGCCGGTATCACAGCCATGTCCCCGAGGAACAGAAGCTTGTGATAGTTCGGGTTCTCAATTACCCCTACATGTGTGAGGGTTCCTTTCGGCGGAAGCAGGCCCGTGTCCTTGTTCAGGATTGCACGAAGGAATTTGTCTGTCGAGCACAGGCCCTTCATCAGAATGTCTCCCTTGCCCTGACGGACCATGTCAACTGCTTCTGCAACAGCCTTCTGCTCAACAGGATTGTCAACAATTGTGAATTTGGACACGTCAATTCCCTCCTCCGCGCACACCCGGGCCACCATTGAACTGTCCCCAACAATGGTCACCTCGACAATGCCGAGGTCAACAGCCTTGGAAGCGGCAACTATTGTATGTGAATCAACACCCCATGCCGCTATCATACGTTTTTTCGCACCCCTTGATGCAAGGGATGCGAAAATATCTGAGAAGCTGGTGAACATGTCAGCGAAAATTATTCCTCTTCGTTAAGAACTATGTGCATAGTGTCCTGAGCGATGACGAGTTCCTCGTTGGTGGTGATGACAGCAACCTTTACCTTGGAATCCGGAAGGGAAATCATCACGTCCTTGCCTGTCGCTACGTTTGCCTCATAGTCAAACTTGAGTCCGAGATATGTGAGGTTCTCACAGACACGACGACGCAGGCGGCTGTTGTTCTCACCGATACCACCTGTGAAGACGATAAGATCTACTCCGTTCATCGCTGCAGTGTAGGCACCGATGTATTTGGTGATGTCGTATGTAAGTTTCTTTAGAGTAAGCTTTGCCTTCGCGTCACCGGCATTGGCTGCCTCATTCAGGTCGCGGGCATCTGAAGAAACGCATGAAAGTCCTGCGAAACCGCTCTTCTTGTTGAGAACTTTGCTGATTTCTGATGCTGAAAGACCTTCTTTCTCCTGGAGATATGTGACAACATCCGGGTCAACATTGCCGCAGCGGGTTCCCATGATGATACCCTCAAGCGGAGTGAAGCCCATTGAAGTGTCGATTGACTTGCCGTTTGCCACTGCTGCTATTGAACTTCCGTTTCCGAGATGGCAGGTGATAATCTTGGAATAACCGAGGTCGAGTCCTGCGAATTTCGCACCTTTTGCAGATACATATTTGTGGCTTGTGCCGTGGAAACCGTACCTGCGGATACGATATTTCTCATAATATTCGTAAGGA